>NZ_CAXLML010000128.1:0-4536 GCF_964187505.1 Candidatus Chordibacter forsetii | reverse complement strand
TACCGCTTTATCGCAGTCGAGGGCTTTAACCCGCATGCCTTTGCGATTGGTTCCGCACCATCCGCCTCTTCTTCATATGTGAGTGGTGGTCCATTGGAGGCCATTGGCGATGAACTTACCCTATCCATTCCTTCAGATTTTGATTCTTCTACTGAGAGCCTTGCTTTCTACTGCGTGGCTCATCCTACTACGATGAACGGAGAGTTGCGTGTACTCGGGAAGGAATTTGAAGATATCATTGATATACCAGTGGAGCAGGTGGTTTCTTTTGTGGATGCCGTGAAGTCTTCCACTTCTGAGTTGGCGGATGCAGACCCGGTATGGGCAAATAAGATTTTGGATGTGATCGATGAAGACCGCTTTGTTTATGAAGTCGGTTTGAATAACATGCTCAACTTGTATTTCGATCAGAATGGTAGCTATTTACATGCAGCCAATGATTATTCCGAAGAGCGCCTGTTTATACCAAACTCGGAAATCGCTCAGTCGATCAAAAATCTGATAGCTAGTGAGTTGCCAGAATCAAAAATTATTGATTTCGAGAGCGAGCGTTCGGCAATTGAGGTGCCCAACCATAGCAATGAAGTATTCATCGCTATTGTTGAAAATAACAAAAGTGAAATGTTTGAAATGGTTATCAATGGTAATGGAGATACGGTCATCGTGATCTCACTTTTTGAAGATTACATCCCTTGGCGTCCAGTAGAGTTGCCGGAATTAGCAGTTCAGTACCTTGCTGACAATTATGTGTATGATGATGGATATCCCATGAATTATTGGGAGGACCAACGCCCAACTCCAGACGGGCAGTCCATGGAGTTTGTTGCATACTTAGAAGATGGCAGGGAGGTAATCTTTAATGAAAATGGTACCTTCAATCGGGAATTTAATCCTTGGGATATTGAAGAGGATGCGAAACTTTCTTTCAACCCTAAGCGCTCCGCCTGGGGGAATGATCTTAGCTCGAGTAATTTTTCGGAAAATACAACAGGAGGGGATGGTCCAGCCTATGTACATATTGAAAAACTTAACCTATCTAGTTCGCACAATGGATCCGAAGGAGTCGAGCAACATACGGGTGCCGAAAACTGGGACGACATGATCTACCGTATATCTTTGGTTAACACTGTTCTTGGTGAAGATGCTAACCTTACCCGATCCGCTTTGGAGCTTGGTTCTACTGTCTTACCTGCAGGCACTCCTTTAAAGCTTACTTTTACTTATGAAACAGGAGAACCCCGTTACATTTTATTAAGTGGCGGAAAAGTTCGTGGATTCAAGCGTACATGGCCCGAGTGGGACCGCCCTGGGTCCTTTACCATACTCGCAGAGACAGTCGATTCAGTTTCCACGAGCGATGGCGATCTGGCTTCCACATTTGGGATGGTTGTGGTCATGGGAGGTGAACGCTTTTACAATGGAGCAATTTTTCAGGCAAATGTCCCTGTTTTAGACATGATGCCTTCGGAAATGATTTCCCCTTATGAACAGGTGGCAGGTTTTTCCTTGGTTTCTGAAACCTCCGCAGATGCGAATATATCAGCCTTTTTACCTCGCGATTTATTGGAATGGAATTTTGGAATTTCTGAACCTCATCGTGTAAAAGCTGGATTGATGGATGAAAATGGTTCCCTACTTTTTATCAATGGAAGTGGTGCAGATGAAGAAGGTGCCGAGTTTACAGGTGGTGGATTTACCCGTGTTATCCATAAAGGCCATGAACCAGATTTTGCACCTTATCCTCAGGAGGGTGGAGATGATGATTACAAACTGGGTGATCACGACTCGGATGAAGGCTTTATCGATTCGGACGAACAGTCAGAAGAAGGAGAGGTCAAATCCAAGTTCGATTTCAATGCCGATGGATATGGGGATTCCTTACTAGAAATTCGTTTTCATGCAGGAGCATTTCCTAGTGATATTGGATTTGGGGATCCCTATGAAGATCCATACAAGGATTTAAATAAGGAAAATATGGGTTCCATTTATGGTAATGTTCTTAACGACAGTGGAGCTGTAATTCCGGATATCGGACTTTGGTTCTTCCAGGCTCCAGATGGATTGGATGGTCCTTGGGAACCAGCTTTCTTTATTTTAGATATCAATCATAGCAGCGGCTCGTACGAAGCCTACTTGCCGACAGGGGATTATTATGTTGAAGCTTGGGGTTTTGATCCTGCGACAAACACTCCTTACAAGTCCGAGGTTTCCTCTCAATCCTTTTCAATTATAGATGCAAACAGCTCCTTTAGTTATGATTTTTCATTGGAGGCAGACTTCGTGGTGTCTCATGAATTTGGTCAGATCAGTTCTCAACTCAATATTTCCGGCCATGAGGAAGGTCACCCGCTTGACATTTCATTGGAGCTATACCCGGTAGACCAGAATGGTACCAGGCAAACCGATTATCCGACTGGATGGCTGTGGGTAGAGCCAGACGGTAAGATACAAGGAGAGGCTCCAGCAGGCCGTTACGAAGTTGTTTTGTTCTCGTATGATAACTCCGTTCGTTTATCCGGAGGCACAGTTCATTGGGATGTTGTAGCCAACCAACTCAATGAATTTTCCCTACTTGAAGCAGCAAAGAGCCAACCCCTTGCAGTAAGTGGAATGGTTCGGGACGCTGATACCAATAATGGTATTTGGGCAGAGGTAATATTTGTAGATCCAAATGACGAGTTCCGTGAATTCTGGCCAAGTTGGGAACATGATGAATCAGAATCTTTTGTTGAAGGTTCATACTCGGTCAAAATCCCTGCCGGAACCTATAAAATTAAAGCGATGCGCTGGGATGGGTTATACCAATCAGAATTCTACACAGCGGATGGAGTAGGCACGACGGATTTCAGTGCCGCTGCGGAAGTCGTTATTAATGCAAACAAAACGGATATCGACTTTAATTTAAACGGCTCTCCTGCTGCTCAAGTAGCTGTACGAATTGTTGATTCCAATACATCATCTGCAGTTGAGTTTGCATGGTTTGCTTTCTTCGACGCCGAAGATGAGTATGGTCCAGTTGTTTATCCCCATGTTCTGGAAGCGGAAGGTAATTATTCTTTGAAATTGCCCGGTGGGTCATACAAATTAATGGCTGAAGCAGGTGGGTATGAACCAAAGTATTTAGTCACTAATGCCGATGGGAATTATACCTGGGCAAGTGGGGATTGGTCGTCCGCCGCAACCCTCGTGTTGACAGACGGCAATTTGACATCACTCCCGTTGGCAGAGCTAAATGCTTTCGCTCAGGAAGACCATGAGAGGTATGATTTCGATTGGTTTGATGGAGACGCAAACATTACATTTGGAACCATCTCGGGTACAGTGGTTACCAATAAAGGAAATGCGGTGCCGAAAGCCCGAATCGTTGCTCATACCGATGATTACCTTTTTTGGTTCGATCATTTTGAAACCAAGATCGATGGTTCCTACGAACTTTCCAACCTTCCATCCGGAAATTGGATTGTAATTGCCGAGCCCCCTTTTGAGTCCGAAGAATATTTGGGCTATCGTTCTTCTCAGGCAAATTGGGAATCTCCCATTTCCGTTGATGCAAATGCGACATCGAATATCAAATTAACCCTGCAGGGTTCAAATGTTTCTGGTCGTATTATGTATCCGAAAAAAGATGAAAACGGACGTGTGAAATTAACTGCCTTAGCCGATGCTTTCCTGTGGGCATTTCAGGATGAAAACCAGACAGGGGAGCCAAATTATGAGTATGTGGAGGGTGAAGATTTTATCTTCAACGAGGCTTATGGAGAGACTAATAGCGATGGATTTTTCTCTTTATCCCTTCCTGAAGCGGGAAAATATTCCATTAGAATTGAGGTGCCAGGCAACCTTGCCAACCTTGCCTTGGCTCCAATACATTTTGAACTCAAAAACCCAAGTAAAGAGATGCGTTTGGGTAATGCTATCCGTGTTGATTGGTCTAAGTCTGACGCTCGTGCAAGTACTTACAAACTCGAGAGAAAGGCAAGTACTGAGAGTGTTTATACGAGTGTGGATGATAATATTTCAGGAACCCTAAAATCCTACATAGATTCCACTGCGACCCCTGGCGTTTCCTATGAATACAAGGTTACAGCAACTACCGCCACCGGAACTCAGGCACTAGCAACCACTGCCTACAAGGTATCGAAACCCTTCATTTACTTGGTGCCACCAAATAAAACTATTACAGGAAAAGTTCGCGACGATTTAAACGCTAGTATTTCTGGAGCAGAGGTGGTTGCGGTAAATATCAGTGGTGAAGGCTGGGCCAACACTTTTTCCGACAATTTGGGCGACTACGAACTTAGCGTAGGACCAGGCAAATGGGAAGTCACGGTATATCGCCCTTGGGACGAGAATGTTAACTGGTCTTACGATAAAGCCCCTAAAATGGCAAATTTCGCAGAAAGTGCTAATAAGACCATCAAGACCTTGAATTTTACTGTCAATCGAATGGGAGATGGTAAAGTCGTCGGTACGATAGATATACCTGACGGTATTACTGATGCAGCCTCCTCCATATGGATCGATGTCTTTAGCCCA
>NZ_CAXLML010000127.1:0-18277 GCF_964187505.1 Candidatus Chordibacter forsetii | reverse complement strand
TTCCAAGAAGGACGAGAAAGGAAAGCATCAAAATATAGCAAACCTTGGCACTGGAGATACTTTTGGAGAAGTTGCCTTTTTGCGTGGTCACATTGCCTCTGCTACTTCTGAAACCCGGGGACTGTGTATCCTCTGGAGAATGAATCATGATCAACTTCTTGAATTCATTTCGAGTCATGGTTCTCTTGCTGGTCAATTGTGTTTAAACTTAGCAGGTTTGCTTGCAAGCCGGTTGTTGAAAGAAAACACGGTGGTTTCTAAGGTAAAAATGGACTTGGAAGAAGCCATACTCAATTTACGAAGTGCTTCTGAAGAGGATAATTTAAAAACTACTGCCCTCAAAGAATTACAAAACAAGGTGGAAAGTTTAAACCATGCCACCCGGATTAAAAGAGAGAAGCAAAGCAATCGTTCGAAATTTAATGCCATTTCCATGACCAGCCTTGCGGTTGCCTGCCTTTCAGTTGCTGGACTATTTTCCTTATACAACTCTTATGATCATGAAGCACCTGTCAAAGTTACCGAACTGACAGAGGAGTTGGAAAGTATGAAAAAAAATGAATCTTTCTATCTTGAACTAAAGAAAAACCTTGAGGCGGAAAATTTAGAACTCGTTCAAATCAATAATAAAATTGATCAGTCAATCGATACGGTCTCCGAGGAACTTCAGGAATACAAAGAATTGTTAAGCCAAAGAAATTGGGATTACGATTCCCTCAATAGCGAACTTTTTCAAGTCCAGGAAGAACTTGCCGCTTTGATAAGCCTCGAGGAGGAAGCTCAGGCAGAAGAAATTGTAACCGAAGTTAACCCGGCTGATTTGTATATACCGTTAATACCCCAAAAGTTTATCGACGAAATAAAAGAATGGACCCAGTCTAATTCAACCTTGGCATTTCCTTGCGAAGTAAAGGTCTTAAATGAGGCGGTAACTCTTTCTGACCTTACCTTAATTGCAAATATTGAGGTAAATGTTGGCGAGCAGATTGTGGTAACACGCTTTCATCCAGTGTCCGAAGAATATGTGGTAGCGAGACAGGGTAATAATGATACTTTCATGGCCTCAGTTCATATCAATAATACCAATGTTATGGAGGTTCTGGCCTTGAAGTATGTAAACCATATGAGGGAAACCGGCAAAGATGTTTCAAATCCCTTCTCATCCATCCGCTTTTCTCAAATAGATCAAAACTTCTCGGAGGATTGATCAAAACCTCTTTAGTTGGTCGTTCTGAAATCTTTTTAGTACCCTAATTCAATTTTTTTAGTCCGTAACTCCTACTTTTATTAGTAGCTAAATTTACAGGTTTTAAGCTTTTACTATATTTCCTTATTATTGTACTCATCCGTACAATTTTAGTAGCCTAGGATACCCAGACGTTGCCTAGTTGGTGTCTAGTCACTTAGGTGTAGCAAGTTAGGCTAAGGAGGCTAGGTCGATGACAAATCTATATTTAACGTCGTTCTGACGCATACGTTCAAAAGCTTCGTTTATCTCATCCATTCGTATGACCTCTACCTCAGAAAAAATGTTTTTCTCACCGCAAAAATTGAGCATTTCTTGAGTTTCTGTAATCCCTCCAATCAATGAACCTGCAAGTGAGCGCCTTCCAAAAATTAACTGTGCTGCATTTACTTTACTCAATGGCTCAATAGCACCGACTACGCACATCGTTCCATCAGTCTTGAGCAATTCAAGGAAGGGGGTGAGGTCGTGATCTACGGGTATGGTATTAAGTAGGAAATCAAAGGACCCTGACTCTTTTGTTAATGCATCAATAGAAGAGGAGAGAAGAACTTCATCGGCACCTAGCATAAGGGCATCTTCTCCTTTTTGTTCGGATGATGTAATCATAGTAACCTGGGCACCAAGAGCCCGGGCGAACTTTACTCCCATATGTCCAAGACCGCCTAAGCCAATTACTCCCACTTTTTGACCTTTGCCAATATTCCATTTTCGTAGGGGAGAATAGGTGGTGATTCCAGCACAGAGCAATGGTGCAATGCCAGGACCTGTTAAGGAATCAGGAATGTGCATGACAAAAGATTCTTTCGCAACCACACTGGTGGAATATCCACCATAAGTAAAACCGCCTGGGTCTGAAGTTTCAGAATTGTAGGTGGCGGTAAATCCATTGAGGCAATATTGCTCGAGGCCTTTTTCGCAGTTTCCGCAGATTCCACAGGAATCAACTAAGCATCCAATAGCCGCACGATCACCTGCCTTGAAGTTTTTCACTGCTGAGCCAACTTCAGTGACCCGGCCTACAATTTCATGACCGGGAACTACGGGGTAATTGGTCATGCCCCAGTCGTTGTTAACAAAGTGAATATCGGTGTGACAGACCCCACAATGCTCGATCCCAATCTGAACATCGTTGGGTCCGATCGGACGGCGATCGATGTTGGTTGGGACAACTCGAGCACTTGGCTCGTTTGCACAATAGGCCTTCGTTTTACTCATCAAAGTATTGACTCCATACCATAATTAGCAAACGGCAAGATTATGGGGTAAACCGAAGAATAAAATATACTTTCCCACGCACACATGGGAGCAAACAGTAGTGAGATTTAAGCAGTAGCCAATTTCCCAAAGGATTCAATTTCTTGAACGATAGTACGAACCTCAGATCGTAACTCATTCATTTTGCCTTTGGATATCTCAATTTTTTCGCGAATAGCGGTTTGTAATTCTTGGTGAATCTCAGAAAGACGTTCCCCAAACCTTTCCAGGTTTGCAGAGGCTTGATCTATCAACTCAGAACTTTTGTTTTGGGCAGTTTGAAAAGCAGACAACTGATCATTGACGATGCGAGAAATTTCTTTGGTTTCTGCAAGCAAGATCCGTTCATTTGGAACGCGCTTAAGGTTGTTTGTCAGACCCAATTTAGAAAGGGTCCAGATAATCCATTTTGATGGGTCAAGTTGCCAGGGTTTTACACCATTTCGGTAATCCCATGCAAATTCATGGTGGTAGTTATGGTATCCTTCTCCCATTGTGAAAATTGCCGCGACCCAACTATCCCGAGCTGAATGTTCGGTAGAGTAAGGGCGTTCACCAATCATGTGACAGAGAGAATTAATGCAAAAAGTGGCGTGTTGAACCAATACAACCCGTGCAACACCGGGTATGAGGAAACCGCCTAGTGCACCAACAGCAGGGGAAAGGTTGCCCGAAAATACTGCATAATAATAGCCAATGAGGGCGGGAACGATGAAGCTAACGATAAAAGAAATGGCATGAACCCACTTATGCTGCCAAGCTACCAATTTGTCGTTGAGGAGGTCATGTACATTGTCAAAGGGTTGTTCCGGTTTTAATTTGAACATTAGCCAACCCATGTGAGCCCAGAAAAAACCTTTAGTAATGTCGTAGGGATCGTCATCTGTGTCGACATGTTTGTGGTGTTTGCGATGTTCGCAACTCCACCAAACAGCCGAGTTTTCAAAAGCAGCAGCTCCGAAGAGAAGAACGAATAATTTAACCGGCCATTTCGCCTGGAAAGCCTTGTGAGAAAATAGGCGATGGTAGCCCACTGTTATGCTCATTCCTGTGGCTAGGTAAAAAAATGCGAAGACACCAAAAAGGAACCAGTCCCAGCCAAAAGTCCAGAAGTAATAGGGTACTGCAGATACAGTGAGTAAGGCAGTAAAAATGAGAAATCCGCTGGTCACCCATTCCACACGATTGAAAGGTATATTTTTGAACATATTATATAAGTTTAGGAAAAGAAGTGAAAATGGCCAACATTAAAATAGATGGTTTCAAGGAGAAAACAAACATGGACTACCCGATTCGTAGAAGAAATATCTTGTTAGATGTCCGATATGGATTACTAATATTTAAGCCTATTAAGGCATTTTACAAACAATTCAAAAAAACATTGCGCTATGAATAAAATAAAAATCGTCATTTCAGGAATCCTTGTATCCTGCCTTCTATCATTATCCGGATGTTATGTGACCAAAGCTGGAAATTATGTTTCTGAAAAATCCAAGGCTGCTTGGTCTGGTACTAAATCTTTTTTCGGTGCAGACGAAGAATAATTATTTTTTTATTTAATGAAACCTTCTCTTCTTTTCAGTTTTCTCTGTTCTGTACTTCTTCTTGGTGTTTCATCTTGCTCACTTTCTGAGGTTGGAAACACAATCAAATCCAAAACGCTACAAGGATCGAACTACCTCGTAGAAAAATCCATTGGAGCATATGATTACACCAAAGAAGTCATAGGTTTGGGTGACGATGAACCTGTGGATCCCTCGATTCTTTACCTTAAAGGAAAAAAAGGACCAGGGCAGGGGAAGACCGTTGTTCTCATCTCAGGGGATGAAGAGTATCGAACCGAGGAAAGTATGCCTATGCTTGCTAAAATTTTGGCAGAAAGGCACGGATTTACCTGTAAAGTTTTGTTTTCTTGGGATGAGGGAGGAAATTACATTGATCCAGACAACCACAGGGGGATCAAAGGTTGGCACCATTTGGATAAGGCAGACATCATGATTATTGGTACTCGTTTTCGCGATCCATCTACCGAAGACGCCAAATATATCACCAGGTTTCTTAACGATGGAAAACCTGTTATTGGCATACGTACATCCACTCATGCATTCAAATGGTTGGATGATCGATCCTTTGGTGGAAAAATCACCTTTAAGGAATTTGGTCCCAAAGTCATGGGCGAAGGTTGGGTTAGCCATCATGGCAAGCACAAGGTGGAGGGAGCCCGTGGCGTGGTCGAACCAGCCAATGCCAATCATCCAATTTTACGCAGTGTAAAAGATGTTTTTGGGCCGTCAGATGTTTACGGGATTAATGCTTTGACCGAAAAGGACACAATACTGCTTCGCGGACAGGTCACCGCTAACCTGAGTCCCGATTCAAAACCTGTTGCCAATAAAAATAAACCAATGCAACCCCTTGCATGGCTCCATACCTATGTTTCCCCAAATGCATCAAAAGGTACGACTTTTTGTACCACGATGGGTGCATCTGTCGATTTGGTGAGCGAAGATTTGCGCCGCCTTATTGTAAATGCCACCTACCACTTGTGCGGGCTTGAAGTTCCTCAAAAGGCGGATGCTGCTTATGTCGATCCCTTCTATCCGTCCTTTTACGGTTACACCAAAAATCAGAAAAATTATTGGAAGCTTGAGAACATGCAACCAAGTGACTACGGCTTGGGGAAATCTCCCAAGGCTGCAGATCCTAAGGGTTCTCCAAAGTGGCCTTTCCGGGATTAATTTAGTTTTTAAAGCCTATCCAGCCTCCCATTTTTTCTTAGTTTTCGGTTTTTCCTGTACACATCGTTCGGAGATTGGTGTATAGATCGAATTATTTGAACGATGCCTAAAACAGAAATAATTCTAATCCGTCACGGAGAAACCGAATGGAACCTGTCAGGTCGCTGGCAGGGACATGCTGACTCAGCTCTGAGTCCAAGAGGAATTGCTCAGGCTCAAGCTTTAGGCGAGCGGATGAAGGGCGAGGAGGTTGATATGGTATATGTAAGTGATTTGGAGCGTGCACTTCATACTTCTCGTCTGGTTGGTAATCCTAGTGGTTGGCAACCCCTTCCTATGCCTGCATTGCGAGAGAGAGACCTGGGAGTCCTCGAAGGATTAACAACCGATGAAATGCGAGAAAGTCAACCAAGGGCTTTTCAATCATTTATGGAAGATGGTCCAAGTTACCAACCACCTGGAGGAGAGAGTTTTCAACAGTTTTTTGATCGTTGTTCTCTTGCTATTGAGACCCTGGCCAATGAGCATCCTGGGCAAAAGGTTGTAGCTGTGACCCATGGAGGTGTCCTCGGGGCAGTTTTTCGAAAGGTTTTAAAACTCTCTCTTGAAGCTGAAAGAAATTTTCTTTTGCTTAATTGTTCGATTAACAGGATACAAAAGTCGCAAGTTAATTGGAATCTTGTCAGTTGGGGAGATGTCGCACATCTTAAAGGTTTAGACTCTTTGGACGATTCCTAGGTTATATTTACCAGCCCTTTAAAGGATATTAGTTTAATCTTTTAATCCTACAAGCTATACAAGAAAAAATACGTAAAAACATACGTTATTAAGAAGATTGTCGGTAAATATATAAAAAAAGAGTGTAATATTTGATAAATACATCATTTTAGGCTATAATATGGTATATGAAAATTGATCCAAAACATGACCTTTTTGAATTTCATTTTCATTACCATATTGAAGATTCCGCTTGTTTCTCCGATAAGTATTTTTTGGCTCATGATTTTGATGAGGCAAAAGAAATGTTTGATTATGCATGTAGCAAGCGGACATCCTTAGCTTTGTTGGATAAAGTAGAAAAATGGAATCGTTGGGCTGATCGCTGGGAGGAAGTCGACCTTCCCACATCTGACCCCTCTTTGAACTGATATGATCGAGTATTTCCCTGCTGCAGCAGGGAGATTTCTTTCGTTTGTGAATAACTTTTATTCTTTTCATTTGCGAAGTCATTTTTTCCACACTCCCTTAGTAATTATGGGTAAAAAAAATCCTGAAGATGAAGTTTTCGAATTTCGTATAAAATTTTATCATTCTGGCTCTGACTTTATAAACCAGCGTCATTTTATGGCTCTGAACCATTCCGCAGCTTTGGAAATGTTTGAATTTGCATCGAGAAAAGACTCCATTGAAGTGGAAGTTATTGGTTTAGATAGGTGGAATCGTTGGGCAAATCGCTGGGAACCAAGCGAAGAATTAGTCGACGAAGAGGTTGGTATAGTTTCCTAACTGTTCTGATACTCTTTTTGAAAAAGGGTCGTTACTTTATGACTTTTTTTTGCTTATTGAATTAAATATGGCTTTTACCTTTGCATAGCTAATCCGTATTGTGGCGGGAATGATTTCTCCTCCTCACATGCTAGCCTCTTCAAACTTCCGCATTGAATCTGATTGCTCAGATCAAACCGGGCCTCGAGCTGGTAGCCTTGACCTACCTAGGGGGGCTGTTCGCACTCCTGTATTTATGCCGGTGGGTACACAGGCAACCGTCAAGGGTACTTTACCGGGAGATTTAAAAAAGGTTGTGCGAGCCCCTATTATTTTGGGCAATACTTATCATTTAAACCTCAGACCGGGAGTGGAGGTAGTACGCCAGGCGGGTGGCCTTGCAGATTTTATGAACTGGGATGGCCCGGTGCTTACCGATAGTGGTGGTTTCCAGGTATTCAGCCTTTCGAAGTTAAGAAAAATCAATGATGAAGGTGTGCGTTTTCGTTCCCACCTTGATGGCCGGGAAATTTTCCTTGGTCCCCGTGAGGCTGTGGCCATTCAAGACGGGCTTCGTTCTGACATAGCGATGTGCCTGGATGTATGTCCGGCAGCAAACGATTCTCAAAAGGAAGTTGAAAGTGCTGTTAATCGCACCTCTTTGTGGGCTCGTGCTTGCCAGCAAGCTTGGGAAGAAGGAACCGGACCGAAAGAGGGGAGGAATCTATTTGGTATCGTTCAGGGCGGAAGGTTTGAAGAAATGCGCCGGCAATCGGCCGAGCAATTGATTGAGTTGAATTTCCCTGGTTATGCAGTTGGTGGAGTAAGCGTTGGAGAAACCGAAGAGGAAATGCTCGAACAGGTAAATTGGACTACGAGTGTACTACCTTTAGAAAAGCCTAGGTATGTAATGGGAGTAGGCACGCCTACTCAGCTTTTAAGAATGATTGGGATGGGAGCGGATATGTTTGATTGTGTGATGCCAAGCCGAGCGGCTCGCCATGGGATGGCTTACACATCAACCGGCACTCTAAATTTGCGAAACGAAAAATTTAAAGAAGATTACAGCCCGTTGGATGAAAATTCAGATTGTGCAGCATCCCGCGAATTTTCAAAGTCCTACCTACGGCACCTTATTCAGGCAAAGGAGTCTCTGGCTGGTACCATCCTCACCCTGCACAACTTGCGCTTTTTCGTTTCGTTAATGGAGGAGGCGAGGAAGCAGATATTGATGGGAGAGTTCGAGCGTTGGTCGGCTCGTTGGATTTGTAGTTATAACTCGGGGGCTTAGTCTTGACTATGGTCTTCTGATGAAGCAGTTTCTTTTTTCGTCTTCGGACACTAAGGTCGGGCCGTAGCGCAGTCTGGTAGCGCACTACGCTGGGGGTGTAGGGGTCGTGAGTTCAAATCTCACCGGCCCGACCATTTTTTCTTCCTTCTTCCCCCATTCGAAAAGAAGGTTTTCAAATCCTCACCATCTGCTAGAATAGAATCTTTGCGTAATTTATGAAAACTCTAGTAACAGGAGGAGCCGGTTTCCTTGGTAGTCACATTTGTGAACGTTTGCTCGAACAGGGGCATGAAGTCATTTGCTTGGATAATTTCTTTACAGGCAATAAGCAAAATGTCTCTCATCTCAAAGATTATGCCAATTTTGAACTTCTTCGTCACGATGTGATTGATCCGTTTAAGGTCGAGGTCGATCGAATTTACAATATGGCCTGTCCGGCATCTCCGGTTCATTACCAGTATAATCCGATTAAAACGGTAAAGACTTCGGTGATGGGAGCGATTAATTGTTTGGGCTTGGCTAAGCGGGTGGGGGCACGCATTTTGCAGGCATCCACCTCTGAGGTTTACGGAGATCCGGAAATACATCCCCAACCCGAGAGCTACCGGGGGAATGTTAATCCAATCGGTACGCGTGCTTGTTACGACGAAGGAAAGCGTTGTGCCGAGACATTATTTTTTGATTATCACCGGGAAAACCAGGTGGATATACGTGTGGTACGTATTTTCAATACTTACGGACCACGAATGGCACCGGACGATGGTCGGGTGGTTTCCAATTTCATCGTACAGGCCCTCAAAGGTGAGGACCTGACTATCTACGGGGACGGATCCCAGACTCGTTCTTTTTGCTTTGTCGACGATTTGGTGGAAGCAATCCTTCGTACCATGGAACAGGAAGAAACTGTTGGCCCGATAAATATTGGAAATCCAGTTGAGTTCACGATCCGCGAATTGGCCGAGCAGGTACTCAAACAGGTAGGTTCATCTTCCAAACTTGTGGAAATGCCCCTTCCTTCGGATGATCCTACTCAACGAAAGCCCGATATTTCCCTTGCCAAGAAGGTCTTGGGGTGGGAGCCCAAAGTTCAATTGGCTGAGGGGTTGGAGCGTGCCATTCCTTATTTCCGCGATGCGATATCTCGCTAGCCATATGTTTCCGTACCGACCCTTTTTTATATGAGTTTGTTTTCACCCGTTCAATCGATCATGCAATCCCTTAAGGGGCGGCAATATCGAAAATTTATTAAAAAGTGCGTCCCGGTAGTAACCCGGATCAACGAGTTGGAGAAGGAATTGCAGTCTTTGAGTGACGATCAGTTACGAGCCAAAACGGATGAGTTTATGCAGCGTTACAAGGACGGAACCAGCCTGGACGATCTGCTGCCCGAGGCCTTTGCTGTGGTCAAAAACGGAGCGCGCCGAATTTGTGGTAAAACCATTGATGTGTGCGATCAGCCAATTGAATGGCAGATGGTTCATTACGATGTACAGTTGATCGGCGGTATGGCCTTGCATGAACGCCACATCGCAGAAATGGCAACAGGGGAGGGTAAAACCCTGGTCTCCACCTGTCCTCTTTACCTCAATGCATTGTCTGGTCAGAACTGCCAACTTGTCACCGTCAATGATTACCTTGCTCGTCGGGATTCAAATTGGATGGGTGCGCTGTTTGAATTTCTGGGACTGAAGGTGGGATGTATTCAAAACAGTATGCCATCATCCGAGCGTCGTGATATGTACGCTAAGAATATTACCTATGGCACCGCATCTGAGTTTGGATTTGATTATTTGCGGGACAATGGAATGGCTACCAGCCAGGAAGATCAGGTCCAACGGGATCATTTTTTCTGTATTATTGATGAAGCAGACTCCATCCTCATCGATGAAGCACGTACACCCTTGATTATTTCCGGTCCCATGCGTGAGGACAATCCATTGCCATTTAGTGAGATGAAACCTCTGGTGACTAAGCTAGTGGATGCACAGGTTCGCCAGTGTAATCGCTTGGCTGAGGATGCTAAGAGGGTACTAACTTCGGATGAATCTGACGAGGATGTACTTGATGAAGCCACTGGCAAACTTTACCAGGTGAAGCGGGGATTGCCCACCCATCGGCAGTTCATGCGGATGATGGAGGATGCTAAAATCCGAAAACGTTTTGAGAAGTTCGACCTGGAAATGAATTCCGATTATAACAAGGAAAGGGCACACAATTTAAAGGAAGAACTGCACTATGTAATTGACGAAAAAAACCAGCAGGCGGACTTGACCGAGCAGGGGCGTGGTTTAATCAGTCCAAGTGATCCTGAGGGCTTCGTAATTCCTGACCTTGCCACCACCTATGTGGAAATTGATCGCAAGAAGACTTTAAGCGATGAGGAAAAGCGCCAGGAACGCGAGCAGGCGGAACTTGAATTTCAGGTAAAAAGTGAACGTATCCATACGATTTCTCAATTGTTACGTGCCTTTGCCCTCTACGAAAAAGACAAAGAATATGTGGTGCAGGGTGGCAAGGTTATGATCGTGGATGAAAATACGGGTCGTTTGATGCCGGGTCGTCGCTGGAGTAACGGATTGCACCAGGCGGTTGAATCCAAAGAAGGGGTACAGATCGAAAAGGAAACAAAGACATACGCCACCATTACTATTCAGAATTATTTTCGGATGTATGATAAGTTGTCGGGAATGACCGGTACTGCCGAGACTGAGGCTGGTGAATTTCATGATATTTATCGCTTAGGAGTTATGGTCATTCCTACTCACCGTAAGTGTGTACGAGAGGATCTTAACGATTTGATGTTCAAAGGCCGTAGGCAAAAGTACAATCAGGTATTGGAAGATCTTACTGAGGCCCATAAACGCGGACAACCGGTTTTGGTGGGTACTGCATCAGTGGAATCTTCCGAAGTTTTCGGTCGTATGCTCAAGCGGGCAAACATCCGCCATACTGTACTCAATGCAAAATTTCATGAAAGGGAAGCTGAGATTGTTGCCCAGGCTGGGCAGAAGGGTGCAGTAACGATTGCCACCAATATGGCAGGTCGGGGAACAGACATTAAATTGGGCGAGGAAGTCAAAGAACTTGGAGGTCTGCTTGTCCTGGGCACGGAAAGGCATGAGTCCCGGCGGATTGACCGACAATTACGCGGACGTTGTGCCCGTCAGGGCGATCCTGGAGCCTCCCGCTTTTATGTGTCATTGGAGGATGATTTGATGCGTTTGTTCGCCAACCAGGGAGCTCTTTCCAAGATGTTGGAAAAATCGTTTGGGGATGATGAGATGCTCGAGCATGGTACGCTCGACTGGTCGATCCAAAACGCTCAGAAAAAAGTGGAGCAGCAAAATTATTCCATCCGTAAACGCCTGCTTCAGTATGATGATGTTCTTAACCGCCAACGGGAAATTGTTTATTCGATTCGTAATGATGTTTTACTTGAGGAAGATCCCGGTAAAATCCTTCTCGATCTGGTGGAGGAGGAGGTGGACGAACGTCTAGCCACCATGCCGGAAAACGAGTTTAAGGCCACCAAGTTAGCGGATATGCCGGAGGTTGAATCTTTCGTTGCCTCCTGGGTGAATATTACTTTCCCCCTTAATCTTAATGCCGAGGAATTTGTTGGCCTGGGCGAAGAAGGTTGCAGGAAATTACTTCTTGAAAAAATCCACCAAGCCTATGAAGGCAAGCGCAAGCTGGAGGATCCTGAACAGATTCAAAGCTTGGAGCGCTATGTGGTGGTCAATGCAGTTGATGTTCATTGGCAGGACCATCTTACAGAGATGGAAGAATTGCGCCGTAGTGTGGGCTTGCGGGGATATGGCCAGAAAGATCCCTTGAGTGAATACAAGAGCGAGGCATTCCGGGCTTTTGAAGAAATGATGGGTTCGATGCGTTCAGAGGTTTGTACAGGTATGTTTCGTGCAGCGACCAACTTGGCAGCCTTTGAAAACATGTTAAATACTTTGAGTAAATCTGCCAAATCGACTGGACCAGACTCCGGTAGTGCTGCTGGATTTGACCGTTTTTCTGCACCCTCTGCTTCCGCGCCCCCCCCTAGTGCACCATCAGCACCTCCTGTCGCCACACCGGTGGTCAGAGATGCACCCAAAGTCGGTCGTAATGATCCTTGCCCCTGTGGGAGCGGTAAGAAATACAAGAAGTGTTGCGGGATAGGGGCAGCCTCCTAGGGCAGACAAAGATACAAGATTAGCTTTTTTCGGAAAGGCAGCGGGCAAGATCTGTCCATTGTGAACCGGTAATCTTTTCAGGGCGTATGGTTGGGCAGAGGTTCTGTCTTTTTAACCACGAGAGCATAACTTCTTGAATATCAGAATTCTCGTTTTTGATTAGGCTTCCCAACTGTTTTCTGCGTTGCGTAAAAATTCTTCTAATTAATACCCGTACATCCTTAGGAAAGGGGAATTTATTTTCCAACCTGTCCATCCGTAGCAACACGGAATCAACCGATGGTGCTGGAAAAAAGCATTGTCCAGGCACCGCATGTTTTCCACCTGTTTTATAGCAGGCCTGTAAAAAAATGGATAGGGCATTAAATGTTTTGCTTCCAGGACAGGCGAGCATGCGTTCAGTTGCTTCCTTTTGTAACATCATGACCATTCGCAAAGGAAGTTTTCCAGATCCGAGCAAACCTTCTAACCATGCTGAGGAAATTGCATAGGGCAGATTGGCGACCACTGCAAAATCACCTATTTCTTCGGGTAAATCTCCGGTGGGGCATTTGACCGCATCTGCCCGTAAGAGATTGAGTTGACCCGATTTAATATAGGAGGCGAGCTGTTCTCTAAGGTGAGCATCCAGACGACGATCAATTTCTACTGCATAGACTGGATGCCCATGTGCGAGCAGGCGTTCGGTCAGGGTGCCGAGTCCGGGGCCAATCTCGAGCACGGGCATCTTTTTAGGAAGATCTGCCATGGAAATAGATTTTTCCACAAGGTTTCCATCGATCAGGAAATTTTGACCTAATTTCTTATTGGGGCGATGATCGAGTTGACGGAGCAACTCATTGGTGACTGATGGACTAAGAGCCATTCAAGCAGTGGGCAGGAGAATACTTCGGTCTATCTATTCGCAGTCCTTCATCTCCCCGATGAACTCCTCGACATTTTCCGCCCGCATTAGAGCCTCTCCACAGAGCACGGCATCGGCACCTGCCTCCCGGGCACGCCAGGCATCTGCTGGTTCGAGGATTCCACTCTCGCTTACTTTGATAATTCCTTCAGGAATTTTCGGGAATAAATCTTCAGTCACCGCAAGGTCGGTCTTGAAACGTTTTAAATCCCGGTTGTTTACTCCAAGAAGAAGAGGGTTGTGGGGTAAAACTTTTTCGAGCTCTTCTTCTTCATGGATTTCATAAAGGCAGGTAAGTCCTGCTAGGTCTGCTGCATACCTTAGGGTTTTTAATTCGTCATCATCCAGGGCACGAACGATTAGAAGGATTGCACGGGCACCGGCTTCGAGAGCTTCCAATATCTGAATCGGGTGGACCATAAAGTCTTTGCGCAGAGTTGGGGTGGAGCGGTTGTGTTCGCGTAAAAAATCATTCACATCCCAAAGGTCCTGCAGAGTGCCTCCGAAATAGGGTTCGTCGGTTAGTATGGAAAGTGCGTCGGCACTTGCATTAACATACGTCCGTGCCTGTTCTGGAGCAGATGCAGCGGATGCGATCTCACCAGCAGAGGGGGACTTTCGTTTAATCTCGGCGATGACGGATAATTCATCCGGACTGGAGAGGGCATCAAGAAACGAGGGGCCGTTTTGGAGGCGTTCTCCAAGTTGGGAAAGTTCGCTATCACGAACCGGACGGATGAGCGGTTCGATTTCGCGGCGCTTGGCCGCCATGATTTCAGATAGTTTGTCCATGGATAATTGTTTGGGGAAAATAAATTTCCTGGGGTATGGGTTTGCAAGTCCCAGGCATTTTTCCCATAGTGCGCCTGCGTGAGCGAAATTCAACGACTAAGAGAACTTATGGCAAGATTGCGTGCCCCGGACGGTTGTCCCTGGGATCAGGAGCAAACCCATCAATCCATTGCCCGTTGTTTAGTTGAAGAGGCAGCTGAGGTGCTGGAAGCAATCGATACCGAGGACACGGAGTTATTAAGGGAGGAACTGGGCGATCTTTTACTTCAGGTAGTTTTTCATTCGCAGATTGAAGAAGAGGCAGGGCGCTTTGATCTTGAGGATGTTGCTCGGGAAATTTCAGAAAAATTAGTCCGGAGGCATCCACATGTTTTTGGGGATCCAGGCGACAAAGAAGAAGATGCTGATGCGGTGATTGATCGTTGGGAACGAATTAAGGCCGAAGAAAAAAAGGCCAAGGGGGTAAGTGAAACAAATCAAAAATTTAAGAATTTGCCTCCGCAACTTCCCTCCACTCTTTTTGCTAACGAGGTATACAAGCAGGCAAATAAACTGGGCTTGGAGAAGGAGGGGGAATGGGATGATAGTAAGATCAATGAAATGGGCAGCGGTTTGAATGAAGCCCAAGCGGGAAGAGCTCTTTTCGAATGGGTGGCAGCCTGCCGGTCTGGTGGGATTGATCCAGAATCTGCCCTGCGCAAATTTGCATCGTCTCAAGTCCGTATTCTCGAAGAGAAATATAAGCCAAAGCCTTGAGCATTTTCCGCTCCACGAAGTTTGAAACTCTGGAGTTTTTTGACGATTCCAAACGTCGCACCCTTGTTTGTGAACTACGTAAAAGTCTGCGTTCGCGTAGGATTAATCTGCGATTAAAAAGCCCAAGCAGTGCTTTGCTCACTTTTCCTCAGCGAATGGCATGGAAAGAGGCGGAAAAGTTTTTGCAGCAACAAACAGATTGGTTGCGGCGTAAAAGTTTGGAGTTTCCAGCCCGCATATTTATGAGCGATCATTTTTCTGGGGGCGGGTGTATTTATTTAGATTCTATAGGTTCGTGCAAACCGGTTAATGTACAAATAGACCCCCAAGCTAACAGAACCAGGACCAGTCTCGAAAACCAGCAAGTTTCTATTTTTGTATCATCCGAAGAAAACCGTGAGTATTTGATTAAAGAGGCCTGCCGTAAATTAGCCTGTCAATTTCTGCCTTCCAGGTTGCAATGGGCGGAGGAACGGACTGGTTTGCAGTCGAAAAGAATCAGGGTGGGGGATCAAAGTACCCGTTGGGGGTCTTGTTCCCCACGCGGAACGATTTCCTTAAACTGGCGAATTATTCTACTTCCTGAAGAGTTAGGAAACTATGTGATTTTTCATGAACTTACTCACCTCGTGGAGATGAACCATTCCTCCCGCTTTTGGACAAAACTAGAAGAATTTGTGCCCGGAGCCAAAGAGATGGACCGTAAATTATCCAGGGCAGGAAAACCAGTGTTTGCTTTAGGACGAATAAAATAGTCGCTAAAAAGCCAATTTATTCAGGTCCGAGTTCCCAGGCGGATCGGCCACCCATCGAGCGCAGATAGATTAAGCCCTCACTGCCTTCTTCCGCCACATCAGTCGGGGTGATGGCATCAGGCCCGTAGCGACGGTTTAAGTCGAGTCCAAAGGCCAACATTTTACGGACTAAGGATTTTTTTCCTGAAAACGCAGCTCCATGGAGAAGGGTGTAACCGTTCATCGCCTCGATGGTTGGATCAGCGGAACGTTCGAGTAAATAATCGACGACATCTTCACGACCAGCCACGGTGGCGACTAACAGGGGGGTGGCCCCAAATGAGTCCTGTTCATTGATTAGTCGTCCGGCTTTAAGGAGCGATCGGATCTGATCATAATCTCCGGTGCCAGCAGCCAAGTGTAATGGGTAGGATGATTTTACGCCCAATCCCTTAAGTAATTCGACAATTTTAACATTTCCACTTGCTCCGGCCAAGTCCATGAGGTTTGAGCCATAAGCATCGACGGCATGCACATCGGCAGACAGGGCGAGTAAGGTTTCGACTGTTTCCAGTTGTCCGCGAAGGGTCGCAGTCATGACTGGAGTTTCCTGCTCGTCAGTCTGGGCATCAACTTCGGCACCGTCTTCCAAAAGTAATTCGACCACTTCCTGGTTTTTTCCCCATGCGGCACTGTGCAGGGGGGTGGATAGATGATTTCCTCGGGTATTTGGATCACCACCATTGCGCAGTAAATAGTCCACAATGTATGCGTTTCCACGATAGGCGGCATAATGCAGTGGAGAATGACCAAAGCGGTCGTTCGCATTGATCAAGGCTCCCATGGCCACGGCTTCAACTACCTCGTTTAGGTCGTCACGGGCGATCGCTAGAAATAAGCGGGTATTGATTTGATCAATCCATTCCTGGCCAAGTCGGTCCACCATGAGGGACCAGGGTTGCTGGTCCGCGTTTGAGAGTTTAAGTTTTCCTGACAACCCTCTTTGGTTATTACTTTTTAGATTGAAATTCGAAAATTCATCCAACCAACTGATATATTTTAATTGATCAAAACTAAGGCCTTGTGGTTCCCGGAGCAATTTGGCAGATGCAGTTGGATTGAAGTCGAGGGCAAATGCATGATTGTTCAATAATTTACGCCGGTGAAAGGCAAGTGGCTCAATGGTCGAACCAAGTTTTAATTCCCGCGAATATTCGGGGGTGGATAGCCAGGCAGAATCGGTTCTTTCGATAAGATCAAGTTGATGAACTTGAAGTAAAGCATTGAGGCCAATACCAGCCTTCATGCCTGCAAGTAACTCCCGAAAGGCAAGGGGATTGGAAATTTTCATTCCTGTAGCCCAAATCGGAATGGTTTGGGCAATGGTTTGGCCGTTGGGGAGGGTAGCTTGTTCGGTACGGGAACTTCCTCCGGCAAAGGCAAAATCTCCGCTCGGGAAACGGACTAATTCCCGGGCACTTAGATCAAATCCAGGCAGATCAGTATCCGCTCCCAATTTATTTGCTGAAAATAATTTAAGGGCCATGTCCACGACTTCTCCAAGAAAATGGTGGAAACCTTCTTCTGGTAGACTAATGCGACCGACAAGAGGGGCGTCACCTGGCAACTGGTCGACGATCTTTAGAGGATTTACCTGTTTCGCCGCGCTTGTTTTATCATTTGAATAATTACGCACATCAATATTTAGGGTGCCCGGTTGAGAACTAAAAAGGAGCCCATAAGAATCGAGCAGGAGAGAGTCAAACAAGGGAAGGATCGAATCGATAAGGGGATTTCCTTGCCATGCCTCGACCATTTGTCCATTTCCTGTACCCTCGAGGTAGAGAGCAAGATCAGAGGATTGGCTGGCATGTTTAGCAAGAGGAGCAGGCAATTCGGGCAGTTGAAAGCTTGAAGAAAGTGAGGATATAAAATTTTCGAGATCCTGATTCCGTGAAGGGAGGTTTGCGTTTTGTCGGAGGAGTAAATTACCAAGCAGGAAGCAAAAATCACCTTCCCGACCGATGGCAAATGGCTGGGTGGTCCGTTGGTACACTTTTGGATTATTTTTAGATGGGCGCAGACCTAAGAAACGGGCGAGATCTGACATCGCACGGTCGGCCAGTTCAGGGGAGCTTGCCCGGGCAATCGCCCCGAATTGTGGGTGCGGATTTTCGCCTTCGACCAGCCGGACGAAAAATTGTACTGGTTCGGACCATCTTATCCCACTACTGTTACGGTCAGAAAGCCAGGAACGCAGTGGAGAACCAGCTTCTTCCATGCGCTTGAATAAAGAGTTCCATCTCTGGTTCTTGATGATTTCCGATTTGGATATCATTTTTTGTCCATCGATGCTGAGCACGAGGATAGAGTCGGTCGGCACCCTGTGAAGGGTTGGAGAGACTGGAGCAGACTTCGCAGATACAGCCAAGAAAGAAACGGACAGGCAGGAGGTTAGGAAGAGAACGAATGAAGAGCGAAAAATAAGCATAAAGGTATAGTCTCAAGCTAATCAGCGTCAGATATTGGTCAAATTATCTTTCCATTCTTCCCTGTCCTTTCTAAAGATTGTCTAAGGAAAATTATGTTTACTGGAATCGTTGAAGGAGTTGGTGTTGTAAAAAGCCTTGAAGAACAGGAGGAATCCTGGTTGCTTCGCTTGGAATTACCCTTTGCTGATGGAGATGGATTGGAAGCAGGGGCAAGCTTAGCAGTAAATGGATGTTGCCTAACTATGCGGGAAGACGGGGCAACCGCTGGATCGTTTGATTTGCTGGAGGAAACCCTTAACCGTACAAACCTCGGACAATTATCTACCGGAGACTGGGTAAACCTCGAGCGCTCCCTCCCAGCGAACGGTCGTTTGGGCGGTCATTTTGTAACCGGT
>NZ_CAXLML010000126.1:0-11094 GCF_964187505.1 Candidatus Chordibacter forsetii | reverse complement strand
CAGGGTGCCTGTAATTGGATTGGTTTTGAGCTCATACAAACTGGGGAAAATGGATTGGATCGAATACGACCGGAAACTGCCAACGAGGCTCCCAACCACTGGTCTAATTCGGTTGATATTCTCACAGAAATTTTCCTCAAGCATCAACCCGTGGCTATCTTCGTTCCTCACGCCAGAGATTGGAACCAGACCCATCTCGGTACTCACCTTCTGGCAATCGATGCTTTAAAAAAAGCCAAAGGATTGTCTCCTCTTATTATTGAAACGGAATACTGGGGACAAATGCCTCACCCTAACCTGATGGTTGAAAATACAGTGGAAGAAGTTGCCGATTTACTTGGTGCCCTGTCACATCATCGTGGAGAACTCGAGCGCAACCCTTTTCACCTTCGACTGCCCGCGTGGATGCAGGACAATGTCCGTAGGGGTGCTGAAGTGGTGGGCGGACAAGGAGGAGACGCTCCAGACTTTGGCTTTGCCACCCTCTATCGCGTGAATCGGTGGGAAGATGAAAAGCTTACACCCGCCTGGTCGAGCGGAAAGATGCTTGGCTCCAGCGAATGCTCAAAACAATCCCTGCTCAAGGCTTAAGCTCTTATTTCTCAATAGAAGAGGGTCAGAACTGGGCCTCGAGCGAAACACCAAAATGAAAAAAATCCTTGAGGGAAACATCGCCCTCAAAAGAAAGGTCACGATTAATGGCCCAGGATTGGGCCCCGTGAAAAACCAAACCAAGACGATCACTCAATGCTCTTCGTCCATTTGCATTAAGCGAGATATGATTCCATCCATCATGTCCGTCGCTAACAAAATCTTGGTTCCAACCGAGTGCTGTCCCGAAACTCGATTCCCATAAATCAGAAATCTCAACGGATTTAGAGGTGGTCCATTCAAAGAAGCTTCCCTTTGCATCAACGGAATAAACCAAGTCAAGTCCGCTGGCCAAACCAAAAGGTAAAGCATCATATGAAAAACCTGCACCCCATTCTGAATCAGAAATTTCCTCAACCGGAAAGAGCAAATGGGTGTATGAAATATAGTACTCAATATTTTCAGTTCTTTGAATTACTCCCACTCCAAGGTGAAGCTCGCGAAAATCATTACTGGAGGAACGACCATACCATAGACCTCCAAAAAAGTGGTCGTAAGATGCCTCCACACTACTCGACCAAAGGGACCCACCATCTAGGGAGTCCCGACCTTCAAGTGCATAGCGACTCTCCCAACCACCATGAGCATGAATATCAATAGCATCATGAAGGTGAAGCATTTGGAAAGGCTTGGACGCCTCGCCTTCATGAGCAAAAACCCATGTTAATAAAATCGAGTATAGAGTAACTGGGAAAAATACCTTCATAAGATACATGGAAAAACTCATCTAAATTTACTGGATGAATAAGGGCCTTATCGCAATACTTTTGCACTAAAAAAATAGGGCAAAAAAAGACCGATGGAATGAACCATCGGTCTTTTATGGTGAAAATAGAAAAGGTTTTATTTTAGATCAAAACGATCTAAGTTCATTACCTTTGTCCATGCGGCAATAAAGTCGTGCACAAATTTCTCTTTAGAGTCTGAACATGCATAAACCTCGGCATAAGCACGTAAACGGGAGTTCGATCCAAAAATCAAATCTGCCCGAGTTGCCGTCCACTTGACATCGCCAGAGTTACGATCAATCCCTTCAAACTCTTCAGCCTCCTCATTTACTGGTGACCACTTGGTGGCCATATCGAGTAAGTTAAGGAAGAAGTCATTAGTTAATGCACCCGGGCTTTGGGTAAACACACCATGCTTAGATTGACTATGATTGGCCCCAAGTACACGCAGGCCACCGATAAGGGCAGTCAACTCGGAACCAGTCAGGGTGAGTAATTGAGCACGATCGATAAGCAAAGCTTCCGTAGAAACACTATATCTTTTCTTGGCGAAATTACGGAATCCATCAACCATCGGCTCCATTACCTCGAACGAATCGATATCGGTTTGCTCCTGCGAAGCATCCATTCGACCGGGAGTGAAAGGAACGGTGATTTCAACACCCCCCTGTTTCGCGGCTGCTTCCACAGCAGCTCCTCCACCAAGTACAATTAAGTCAGCCAAAGAAACTTGCTTACCAGCGGAACCGAATTCACTTTGGATCGCTTCCAATCGCTCCAAAACCTTCGCTAACTGAGTTGGTTCGTTGACCTCCCAGTCCTTTTGGGGAGCTAGGCGGACACGAGATCCATTAGCTCCACCTCTCATATCGGAACCCCGGTAAGTAGATGCAGATGCCCAGGCCACGGAGACCAGCTCCGCGGTAGTCAGACCGGACTCAAGAATCTTTGCCTTAAGTGCAGAGATATCCGCAGGGTCAATTAAATTGTGATCACAGGCAGGTATGGGATCCTGCCAAATTAATTCTTCAGCAGGAACATCTGGCCCAAGATAACGGGACTTTGGCCCCATATCTCGGTGCGTAAGCTTGAACCAGGCACGGGCAAATGCATCGGCATATTTATCTGGATTCTCTAAGAAGCTACGGGAGATTTTTTCATATGCCGGATCCATGCGCATCGACAAGTCAGTGGTTAGCATCGTCGGCTTGCGCATTTTTCCGGGATCAAAGGCATCGGGTATAGTTTCTGGAGCATCCTTGGCCACCCATTGTTTAGCCCCTGCAGGGCTGGTGGTTAGTTCCCACTCATAATTAAAAAGATTTTCCAAATAATTGATTCCCCACTTGGTGGGAGTATTTGTCCAGGTAACTTCCGGTCCCGCAGTAATCGCATCCGAACCACTGCCCGATCCATAACTGCTGGTCCATCCAAATCCCTGCTCCTCAATATTGGCGGCTTCGGGCTCAGGTCCGACATGAGATGCATCTCCTGCTCCGTGCGTCTTACCAAAAGTGTGACCGCCTGCAATGAGGGCCACAGTTTCTTCATCATTCATCGCCATCCGGCCAAAAGTTTCTCGGATATCGTGAGCAGCAGCGAGTGGGTCCGGGTTACCGTTGGGTCCTTCTGGGTTAACATAAATCAAGCCCATCTGTACGGCGGCAAGTGGATTCTCCAGGTCGCGCTCCCCCGTGTAACGCTTGTCGTCCAACCATGTACCCTCAGCACCCCAATAAATATCGTCCTCAGTTTCCCAAATGTCAGGTCGCCCCCCACCGAAACCAAAAGTCTTGAAGCCCATAGACTCAAGAGCCACATTACCAGTGAGAATAAAAAGATCGGCCCAGGAAATTTTCCTCCCGTACTTTTGCTTGATTGGCCAAAGGAGCCGGCGAGCTTTGTCAAGGTTCCCGTTATCAGGCCAACTATTAAGGGGTGCAAATCGTTGTGCGCCCGTACCTCCCCCTCCGCGACCATCTGCGGTACGATAGGTACCAGCGGCATGCCAAGCCATACGAACAAAGAAGGGACCATAGTGACCAAAATCAGCCGGCCACCAGTCCTGAGAGTCGGTCATCAAAGCGACCAGGTCTTTTTTAAGACCTTCATAGTCAATGCTCTTAAATTCTTCCGCATAATCAAAATTATCTCCCATAGGATTGGATGGGGCATCGTGCTGATGTAAAATGTCGACCTTCAATTGATTGGGCCACCAATCTTGATTGGAAGTACCTCCGCCGGCAGCGTTCTCAACCGGACATTTGTCTATGGTTGTTACAGGTGCTTGTTTACCGTGGCCAAAAGGGCATCCGCCCCCTGATTGCGATGAATTTTCTGTGCTCATAAATAGGTAGGTTTAAGTTACAAATTAAGACACTAAATCTACACAAGAACAATGTTTTGGCAAGCCCCTGAGAAAGGCAAGTTATCCACAGGGCGAAGAAATTAGGCCCTGGTCCTTGAATTAATTTAAAACTATTTCAAAGCAGATAATACCTGCCCCAAAGAATCCTTGGCATCGCCAAACAACATCCGGCAATTTTCCTTGTAATAAAGTGGGTTTTCAACCCCTGAATATCCGGTAGCCATACTTCTCTTAAGGGCTATAACCGTCTTTGCCTTCCAAGCTTCAATCACGGGCATTCCTGCAATCGGGCTATTCTCCTCTTCCAGTGCCGAAGGATTGACGATATCGTTAGCTCCTACGACCATCAGAATATCGACCTCGGGCAATTCATCATTCACCTCGTCCATTTCAAATACAATATCGTAAGGAACATTTGCTTCTGCTAATAATACATTCATGTGTCCCGGCAGTCGGCCAGCAACGGGATGAATCGCAAAGCGAACATTTACATCCTTATCGCGCAAAGTCTCAGTTATCTCTTTGACCACATGCTGTGCCTGGGCAACAGCCATTCCGTACCCCGGGACTATCATTACTTCAGTTGAATCTTTCAACTCTTCGGCAACTTCCAACGCACTTGTCTCGGTAATCGAACCTTCGATCTCACTGCTTGCCCCTCCTCGGCCGGAACCAGTCCCAAAGCCTCCAAAGATTACATTGGCCAAGCTACGATTCATCGCATTACACATGATATAACTGAGAATTGCTCCGCTGCTTCCCACCAACGCACCAGTAATAATAAGTAAGTCATTCTTGAGCATGAACCCAGCTGCAGCGGCGGCCCACCCGGAATAACTGTTGAGCATGGAAACCACCACGGGCATATCTGCACCTCCGATCGCCACGATCAAATGCACACCAAGCACGAGAGAGATGGCGATGATAATGAGCAGTGTGATAAGTGCGGCATCATGCCCCTGACCAAGGAACTGTGCACCCAAATAGATGGATGCCCCAACCATGCCAAGGTTCAAAAAGTGTCGAAAAGGAAGCAGGATTGGTTTGCCACTCAGCGAACCTCGTAATTTACCGAATGCTACCACTGAACCCGTAAAGGTCACACCACCAATAAACACACCAAGCAGAATTTCGATCTCATGAATGAGTTTGTCCGTACCTGCGAGTGAAGTGTGAGTAGTATCAAGAAAACTTGCAACCCCGACCAAAACCGCGGCCAAACCTACAAAACTGTGCAGAATCGCGACCAATTCTGGCATCGATGTCATCTCTACTCGTTTTGCCATAACCGCCCCAATGATCGCACCTCCAAGCATAAGAGGAATCAGCAGCTCGAAGTTGGAAACCTTACCACTCATGAAAGTGGCAAATATGGCCAATGCCATCCCGATGATTCCATACAAGTTCCCGCGACGGGCATTCTCTTGTTTAGAAAGTCCTCCCAGGCTTAAGATGAAAAAGATCCCCGATACGAGGTAGGATGTTGTAACTAGTCCTTCGTTCATTACTTGCGAAACATTTTCAGCATGCGCTGGGTTACGAGAAATCCACCCGCCACGTTAATGGTGGCGACAAATATGGCCACCCCGGCGAGCCAGGGATTGGCTCCTGCCATAAAGAGCATTCCTCCAATGAGAATAATTCCACTGATTGCATTGGTTACACTCATTAATGGAGTATGCAAAGAAGGTGTTACATTCCAGACCACCATGTAGCCGACAAAACAAGCGAGAACAAATACGGTAATTTGATCAAGAAACTCACTCGAGCCCTTCCATCCAAGTGCAAGTAAACCAACAGCAAGCAGACCGAGAAGAAAACCTCCAGAAAGCAAAGGATTGCTTTTTTTCTCAACTTTTTCTCCTTCTAATTTGAGCTCAGGCATTTTCTTAGGTGCGACCGATGTTTCGACCGCAGGAGGGGGCCAACTTAATTCCCCCTTGTCCAAAACCAAGGCACCGCGCACCACTTCGTCCTCCTGATTAATTTTAAATTCTTCGGCATTGCCGAGTAACTGTACTAGTTTGACTAAATTATTGCCGTACAATCGACTCGATTGAGTCGGTAATCGAGAAGGGAAATCAGTGTATCCAATAATTGTGACCCCGTGGGCAACAGTAACTTCACCACTCACAGTTAATTCACAATTCCCACCACCTTCTGCGGCAAGATCAACAACCACAGATCCGGGCTTCATACTCTTTACCATCTCTTCGGTTATTAATACCGGAGATTTTTTCCCCGGGATCATCGCAGTAGTAATGATAACATCCACCTCTGCCGCCTGCTCGGCAAATAGCTTCATCTCTGCCTCGATAAATTCTTTACTCATCACCTTGGCATAACCTCCGGACCCAGACCCATCCTCCTCAAAATTCAATTCTAGAAATGAGGCACCCAGGCTTTTCACCTCTTCTTTAACCGCAGGCCGGGTATCAAATGCGCGAACAATCGCTCCCATATTACGGGCAGCTCCGATCGCAGCCAGCCCGGCAACCCCTGCTCCAATGATCAAGACTTTAGCAGGCGGAACTTTACCGGCTGCAGTAATCTGCCCGGTAAAAAAACGCCCAAATACATGTGAGGCCTCAACCACCGCACGATAACCAGCAACATTGGCCATGGAGCTCAAGGCATCCATCGATTGAGCCCGTGAAATACGGGGCACGCAATCCATAGCCAATAAATTGATCTTCCTTTCTCCCAGCTTCTTTAACAGTTCTTCGTTTCTTGCAGGATAAACAAAGCTAATTAGGGTGGATCCCTCTTTTATCATCCCCACCTCTTCAAGGCTTGGAGGAGTCACCTTAAGAACAAGATCACCCTGCGACCATACCGTAGTTGCATCATCTACAATAAGTGCTCCAGCCTCCTCGTACGCGGAGTTGGAAAGATTGGCATTCTCTCCAGCTCCTTGTTCAATTACTACCTCGTATCCGAGCTTGGCGAATGCCGAAATATTGTCCGGAGCGATCGCAACTCTCTTTTCTGAGGCTTGAGTTTCCTTAGGTATGGAAATGATCATAATAATAATAAGTTAAATGATTTTTCCCCCATTCATAACCTTATGGCAAAGATAAAGTTGTCTCTGCACTTTTATTCAAAAAAATATATTCAGATTTTTAAGAATCAGCCTCAATATTGCTTACAATAGAACTGCCCTTTTTACGACTCGTCATATGCCAGATTAGTGTTATTGTGATTCTTTGAAATAAATAATCACGCCTTGGAACAGAGGCTCACAAATGGATAGTATGGATTCATAAGAAAAGTGAGCAAAGGTTCTAATGTGGTATGAACCTGAGCAACCCCTAGAACCAATTACATCTTATGAGCGATCAAGAACTCCCTAAAGAGGAAAAAGAACAGAAAGAAACCGATAGCCCTAAATTCGAAGATTTCGATCTTTTACCTGAAGTCCAACAAGCAGTAGCCCGTGCTGGCTATGAGACTCCATCCCCTATTCAACGCCGGTCTATACCGCCAATCCTCGAGGGGCACGACCTTTTGGGTGTAGCCCAAACTGGAACCGGTAAAACTGCCGCCTTTGCCCTGCCTTTGCTCTCCCGACTCGACCCCAACCTAAGAGCGGTACAAATGCTCTGCCTCGCACCTACTCGAGAACTTGCGATACAAGTTGCTGATGCCATAGACGGCTTTGCGGAAAATATTCCCAACTTACGGATTGTACCCGTATATGGAGGCACTGGATACAGCGAGCAAATCCGAGAACTTAAAAGAGGGGCACAAATTGTTGTGGGCACTCCCGGACGCGTCATGGATCATGTGAAGAAAAAATACATGAAACTCGAGCAGTTAAAAGCAATGGTGCTCGATGAAGCAGATGAAATGCTAAGTATGGGATTCATCGAAGATATCGAATGGATTCTTGAACAAACTCCAAGCGACCGACAAACCGCACTTTTTTCAGCCACAATGCCAAAACAGATTCGGAAATTGGCGGACAGGCACCTCAACGAACCAGTGGAAATCACCATTGCAGTCAAAAGAGAAAATGCCCCTAACATCCGACAACGTTTCCTCAAGGTACGACAGCACGAAAAGATCGAAATGCTATCCCGCATTCTCGAAATAGAGACTTTTGGAGCTATGCTTATTTTTGCCCGCACCAAAAATGCAACCACCGATATTGCTGAAACACTGGTGGCAAAAGGATACCCTGCGGAAGCACTTAATGGGGACATGCCGCAAAACCTTAGAGAGAAAACTGTCGACCGACTGCGTAAGGGTCACATCAAAGTCCTTGTGGCTACCGATGTTGCCGCCCGTGGGCTCGACGTTGATGTCATCACCCATGTGGTTAATTACGACGCACCTTTTGACCTTGAGTCCTACACTCACAGGATAGGACGCACTGGACGCGCAGGTAGGGAAGGCGATGCCATTCTTTTTGTCACTAATAAGGAGATGCGAATGCTCAATGCAATCGAAAGAACTTTAAAATCCAAATGCGATGAATACACATTTCCTACTTTGGAGGAAATGAACGAGCGAAAACAGAAAGAATTTTTTACCCGTATGGAAGATGCTCTTACTGCCAAAGATCTGTCTGATTACCGACAAGCCATCCAACAATTTCTCGAAGAAAGTGGAAAAGACTCAGTCGATGTAGCCGCAGCCCTCGCTTATCTCGATGCCGGTAAGAAACCTTTGCTTTATGATGAAATGCCCACGCCTAAAAGATCCAAGCGTGAAAAAAGAGAGCGAAATGGAAACAGGGATGAACAATATGTTAGTAACGACGACTTACAAAGCTACCGGGTGGAAGTCGGTGAATACCATGGAGCAGAGAAGCGCGATCTAGTTGGAGCGATTGCCAATGAGATTGGGCTAGATACCAAATTTATAGGTAAAATTCGTATGTTTAAGGATTATTCCTTTATCGATCTCCCCAAGGACATGCCCCATGATGTCGTGGAAAAGCTCAAAGAAGTTTGGGTTCAAGGACACCAGCTTAATCTCTCGATCGATCGTGGCCGACCTCGCCCAGAAGGCAAAGGGAGGAAATTTGGCGGCACCGGCGGTGGCGGTGGAGGTTTTCGTAAAGGAGGAGGTTTCCGCAAGGGTGGAGGTGGCGGCTACAAAGGTGGCGGTGGTGGCGGAAATTTCCGCAAAAAATCATCGGGGAGATACGAAAAGTAATTACCCTTAACCGTATTATCCCCACCTTGCTAGGTAGCCTTCCTAACAGTGGAAGGAAATGTTAAACGGAAATATTATTTAGAGGTAGCCCAGCGAACACCGTTACTAATCAAATCTAGAAATTCTTTGGTCGATACCGTCTCGTTGTGGTGACCAATAGTTGTTCCGAAGACCCTTCCTTTCCCATACTCGTTCACCCACACGCAGGGCTGTGGTTCAGCGGGCTTGTGCTTGGCTCCATTGTCTCCATAAGCAAGTACCTTTGTGCCTTCGCCCACATCTAAGACATAGTAAAGTTCGCCCTTTGGGGTCCTCCATTTGTCTGGCATGTCCTTGATCGCCGGATGATCGGAAAACTCTAAAACCTTAGTGACATCGAATGGCACATGCGGACCATGACCGTGAGAATGTACACCAAGCAATTTATTCCAACTCTTCTCAATCGGTTTTTGGCCTTTAACAAAAATATGGTAGGAGTGCATGGCACAGTGCATGGCGATGGCGGGTACTCCCTCTTCGTGCACCTTGACTATCGAATCTATGAAAGCCTTGTCATCCTCCCGAGCGAAGCAGTGGTTGTAAAAAACAAAATCATAGCCATTTGCCCAACCCTCCTTACTTAACTTGGATTTGCTCTCGCGTGGATCCATGTCAAACATCACCGTCCATTTTACCGGCAAGCGTTGGCTAACCCCTTCCATGATAACATTTTGTTGGAAACCATAGTCATGATGCCCTCCCCCAGTTACAAGAAGCCCCTTGAGAGGCTTACCTGAATGATCGTCCGCCCAAAGACCGACAAGAGATGAGAGGAGAAGAATGGTAAGGAATGATGGTACTTTCATAAAATTCAAATAGCTAGAGGATTTGTTACTGCTTGGTTACCCAGCGTACCGCATTACCCAACAGATCAAGGTACTCCTTGGTGGAAACCGTCGAGTTATGATGACCTATTGTAGTGGAAAAAATTCTTCCCTTCCCGTGCTGATTCACCCAAATGCACGCTTGTGGCTCTAAGGGTTTTTTGTTTTTTCCATTGTCTCCATAAGCAAGCACTGTTGTTCCGGGATAAATTTCTTGAACATTGTAAAGCTCTCCTTCTGGAGTACGCCAACCATCAGGCAAATCTTTAATAACTGGGTGCCCCTCATTTTTCTTCACAATGTTTACAGTGATAGGCTCTTTAGGTCCATGACCCTTGGAACTGGCACCCAACATTTTTGGCCATGCCTTGACCTCACCTTCCTTCGCAGGCACATTCCAATGATAAGAGTGCATGGCACAATGTAACGCGAGTGCAGGCTTTCCTGCTTCATGCACAGCGGTTACTGACTCAATAAACTCTACATCTTTCTCAGAGGCGTAGCAATGATCGTAGACAATATAATCAAACGAATCCGCCCAACCCGTTTGGTTGAGAAAAGCTTTGGACTTCTTCCCGTCCATTTCATGAAATACTTCCCACTTGGTCGGCACTCTGGCATTGATTCCCTCAATAATAATATTCTTCTGCTGCCCATAATCATGGCAACACCCACCAGTAAAAAATAGAGCCTTTAATGCCTTTTTTGTAGAACCAGTTGTTTTCTTTTCTTCCATGTCTACAGCCCAGATATTTCGATATCGCACGGGATTGCCATGGTCCTGCAGGCTCAAAGGCCCCTTATCACCATGCACTTTATAAGGGCGGACCGCGTGAGGACCAGCCCATCCCGTTCCACCGGTCAGTTCGACATCATCATGGATCAAGTGCCCGTTATGGATCACGCGGAACTTAGCCCGTCGGGTAACCTTGCCCTGCTCATCAAAAAGTGGACGGGTAAAAGTAATATCGTAAGTCTGCCACTGACCGGGAGCCCGGGAGGCATTGACCATAGGCTTGGCCCGGCCGTAAAGTGCACCACACTGACCATCGGGATAAGTGGAATTTGCATTTCCCCCAAAAGAATTAAGAACTTGAATCTCATATTTCCCCATGAGGAATACCCCACTATTCCCACTCGCTTGCCCAGTTCCTTTGGATGGTGCGGGCGTGGCAAATTCTAGGTACAAACGACAGGAACCGAAATCCTGCTTGGATCGAATGTATCCACTCCGAGGAACCGCAACCAAAGCTCCATCCTCGAATGTCCACTTGGTGGGAGAACCATTCATCGCCGTCCAATTAGACATCGAACTCTCGGT
>NZ_CAXLML010000125.1:0-6283 GCF_964187505.1 Candidatus Chordibacter forsetii | reverse complement strand
CTGAGGCTTACTTAGCCTTGGAACGAATCTTTCCTACTTTTTTCCAGCGCCCTGACTTAGCAGAGTCAAGTACTGCTTCGCAGATGTACTGGGTTTCCAGGGCATCGCGGAAGTCTGGGCGTAAGGGACGCTTTTTGCGGGAACCATAACCGGCTACAAAGTCGGCGAATTGATTGATGAAGCTGTGTTCATATCCGATATTAAGACCTGGAACCCACCATTTATCCATGTAGGGGTGCTCTCCACCATCGGTCACATGAATGGAACGCCAACCACGGGTCTTGGGATCTTCCTTGTCATACTCGTAGTAGTCAAGTTTGTGAAGGTCGTGCAAGTCCCAGAAGAGGGAACCGTCTGCTCCATTGATTTCGAAGGTGTAGAGTGCCTTGTGTCCGCGTGCGTAGCGGGTGGACTCAAAGATGGCAAGAGATCCGTTGGCAAACTTGGCAAGAAAAGCACAGGCATCATCAATGGTGACCTTTTGCTTCTTTCCGGTTGCAGTATGCACACGTTCCTTGATGAAGGTCTCCGTCATGGCACTGACTTCCACAATCGGACCGTTTAACCAAATGGCAGTATCAATACAATGGGCGAGTAAATCCCCGGTCACACCGCTTCCTGCAACTTTCGCATCCAAACGCCACAATCCTTCTCCTCCTTGGGGAAGGTCAGTATTGATGGTCCAGTCCTGAAGGAAGTTAGAACGATAATGATAAACCTTTCCCAAGCGACCTTCGTCGATCATTTCTTTGGCCATAGTAACCGCAGGAATACGACGATAGTTGTACCAAACCATGTTGGCCACACCCGCTTTTTCCACTTCGCGAACCATTTCTTCACCTTCCTTACAATCTAATGCGAGGGGCTTTTCACAAAGAATTGCCTTGCCTGCTTTGGCTGCAGCTATGGCAATTTCATGGTGTACATTGTTGGGAGCAGCGATGTCGATGACATCAATGTCATCGCGAGCGATCAACTTTTTCCAGTCGGTTTCAACTGATTCGTAGCCCCACTGATCCGCAAATGACTGAGCCCGGTCTTTATTGCGGGCACAAACGGCAGCGAGTTGGGGTTCATACTTCAACTCCGGAAAGAAGTTGGGTACTTTACGGAATGCGTTGGAATGGGTACGGCCCATGAAGCCATATCCGATCAGTCCGATGCGCAAGGGTTTTTTCTTAGCCATAGATTCTGAGTAGGTTTGGTTGGGTTGGGAGGAAACCGCTTAAAACTTTTCGGTCCTCAGGATTTACCTTCTTCAAGCTCTACGGGTTTGTAACCCCCGCGTCCCTTGAAGTAGAAAATAAGTGCAAGGTAGCAAATGAGCATGAAAACAGGGAAGATAGCAACGCTAGCCAAGGAAGCTTGCTTGCCTACCTGAATGCTGTGTTTGACGGTATCTTTTTCATCACCTTCCAGAGAATCAACCTTCGCAAGCTCAACTGCTGTGTAATCCCCTAGGAAGTAGGTGCTGTCCTTCGAGATTTTACCGTATGTTTCTTCATTAGTCTCAGCAATGACAGACTGTTTGACTGCATCTTCAGCCATTTTTCCAATCACTGGACCGCCGAGGATGCCAACCGCAAGCATACCGATACCGGCAATCGCATTGAGGGTAAGTGCTCCACCCTTCGGACATTGCTCTGAGACTACACCGAGTGTGGTGGGCCAGAAAAAGGTTTTTCCGAAGCCATACAAAGTAGCGAATACAAAGATCATAAGTAATCCAGACGCAGAGCTGAGAAGATAAAGTCCTGCAATAGCGAGCACAGCAGATGTAGCTAGGAGACCTAAAGGTCCGAGTTTGGCAACAATAGGCCCAGCAAACCAAAACCTGAGAACCATCATGATTGCAGATGTGTAAATGAGAACCCAAAGGCCATTGTAACCAGCTGCCGTCATAGGTTCTTCCATCAATCCAGAGATGGCACCGTCTGTACCAAGTTCGGTGGTAGCCAGTGGGATCATGATGAGACACATAAAGATAAGCAGAGGACGTCCAAGTGATTTGCAGTAAAGAAAGTAACCAATGGTGGAAACTGCAGTTAGAATGTAGACTATATTATCACTCCATCCAAACACCATACCAAGCTGCCTGTAAATTAGGTAGCCAGCAATTAAGGCACCAATGGCTCCAAATTCAGCCAACATTTCTTTGTAGGAGGTACCAGAAGAAACCCGCTCATTAACAGGAAACTTAGCATTTAAAAGCATAACAAGGTAAATGACCGCAGGGATAGCGATTAAGTAAATAAGAATTCTCCAGTCTTCTGCAGCTTGTGCGCCGAGGAGAATGGTTAAGATACCACCGATAACCAAACCACCTGGCCATCCAGCATGGAGGATATTGAGCCACTTTGTTTTGTCTTTTTTGAACATGGTGGCCACAACTGGATTGATAAACGCTTCTACGGTACCATTACCAAGACCGAGTATTACCGAACCCAGGTAAAGTTTGTCATAAGCTTCAGATTGAGCTGCTTTAAGTGCGTCTCCAACCAAGCCATCGGCCATAACAATGCCGTATGCTTGGTAAGCGAGAACTGCGTAGAGGGCGTAGCAGACAAAACTGAAGATCATAGCCAAACGATAACCAACCTGATCGATAATCAGACTGAATACGATAATACTGATGGCGAACGGCCAGATTCCTGCACCAAAAAGTTCACCAGCTTGTACTTGGTTTAATCCAAAGGTACTTGGCCAAAAGGGCTCTGCGTTTACAAGGAATGCCCTTGTTATGAAGGCAAAGGCAGTTGTGATAAGGGCGATGAAACACCCCCAAAACAATTTCATGTCAGGTCCTGATTCTTGGTTACTCATAGTTTATTATTGGGCTGGTTATAGTAGTAATTAACAAGGGTAGCTTGCCCCACATAATTGCAAATGGTGAATTCTTGGCAAGCTCGAATCCGCTCTTACCGCGGTAGCAATAATTAATCTACTTGTTGATTTTTGCCCAACTGTCACGCATCGCAACTGTTCGGTTAAGCACTTTTTTGCCGTCCTCGGCCTTATCTGAATCGAGGCAGAAGTAGCCTACACGTTCCAGCTGAAATGCTTGTCCAATGGAAATTTCAGTTACCGATGGTTCGACCAATGCGTGGTGGATGATTTCCAAGGAGTCGGGATTTAAATTGTCAGTGAAATCACCTCCATCTTCCACTTTTTCCGGGTCGGGCTTATTGAAGAGACGGTCGTACAAACGAACTTCACAAGGTTGTGCAGTGGAGGCATCCACCCATTGGATCGTACCTTTAACCCTTCGCCCGTCTGCGGTTCCTCCGCCCCGGCTTTCCGGGTCATATTCGCAGATTAATTCCGTGATATTTCCCTCCTCGTCCTTCACGACTTCGGTACAAGTCACATAATAAGCGTATTTGAGCCGGACTTCACGACCAGGAGACATACGGAAGTATTTTTTGGGCGGGTCTTCCATGAAATCATTCCGGTCTACATAGAGTTGTTTTGAAAAGGGAACCGGTCGGGTGCCCGCATCGGGATCTTCCGGATTGTTTACCGCATCGACGGTTTCGGACTTATCTTCTGGATAGTTGGAAATGGTTACCTTCAAGGGATCCAGTACTCCGAGTCGGCGGGGGGAGCACAGGTTGAGATCGTGACGCAGGCAATGTTCAAGCAATTCCACCTCGATCACATTTTCTCTCTTCGCTACACCCACTTTTTCACAAAAATCACGAATCGATTTGGAGGTGTATCCTCTGCGGCGCATACCTTGAAGGGTGGGCATGCGAGGGTCGTCCCATCCATTGACACGACCTTCTTCCACGAGACGGAGCATCTTGCGCTTGCTCATCACAGTGTAATTTAGGTTAAGGCGGGCAAATTCAATCTGTTGGGGATGGTGAATGCCAAGGTTTTGGCATAACCAATCGTAAAGAGGGCGATGATGCTCGAATTCGAGCGTACAAAGAGAATGGGTGATGCCTTCAAGGGAGTCAGATTGTCCATGAGCAAAATCATAGGATGGATAGATCTTCCATTTATCTCCCGTTTTTGGATGTTCCTGATGTATAATTCGATAGATCACCGGGTCTCTTAAATTGAGATTGGGTGAACTCATATCAATCTTTGCCCGCAGGGTTTTGGTTCCGTCCGGGAATTCTCCAAGGCGCATCTGTTCAAAGAGTTCGAGGTTTTCCTCGACCATACGTTCCCGAAATGGACTGTTCTTACCGGGTTCAATCAAGTTTCCGCGGTGGGCTTTCATTTCTTCAAATGACAGGTCGCAGACAAATGCCTTGCCTGCTTTGATTAATTGAACTGCCCAACTGTGCAACTGGTCGAAGTAATCAGAGGCGTGAAAAAAGCGGTCTTCCCAATCAAATCCTAACCATCGAAGGTCATCCTGAATGGCCTCTGCATATTCAGTTTTTTCCGCGACTGGATTGGTGTCATCTAAACGCAGGTTGCAAAGGCCTCCAAATTCCTGGGCAATGCCAAAATTCAAGCAGATGCTTTTGGCGTGCCCAAGATGAAGGTATCCATTGGGTTCGGGAGGGAACCGGGTACAAACCTTACCATCGTTCTTGCCAGATTGTTGATCTTCTTGGATGCGGGTACGGATGAAATCGAGGGTTTTTTCTGCTTCAAGTTCGCTCATTGGTAATGAAAAGTGGGGATAATTTTAGAAAGGGTGAGGAAAGGGACCATTAATCAATTCGCTCGCCGTATCGGTTTGCATATTCCTTTTCCAGTTTCTTGATTCCCTTTTTGCTCAGGCCTTGTCCATTGGCGGATAATAATTCGAGCGCGTGGCGCAAACGCATGCGGGTAAGATCAGGTCCGAGAAGAGCAATTCCATCAAAGAGGGGAAGAGAAACCGTGCTTCCGCTCATAGCCATGAAAAATAAGGGGAGTAGTTGTTTTAGTTTTAAATCTTCAACTTCGGCCATTTTTTGAAAGACTGAGGAGAGGGTGTCCCTGTCCCAACTTGAAGTCTTTTCCAATTCCCATTCGGCAATTTTAAGAAGTTTTGCAGGTTGATCGGGCTCCATTTTTCCAACCAGGTCTTCATGGGTGTAAATGGGTTGCTCGCTGAGAAGAAATTGGGCAAGCGGGAAAAAATCAGAAAAAGTTTCCAATCGTTGCAGGGCAAAGGGCATAATTTTTCCGAGAAATTCAGGATTTGCTTTCCATGTTTGCAAACGATCAATCACTTCCGCGGGATTAAGTTTTTCTCGAAGGTAGCGACCATTTAGCCATTTTAATTTGGCCAAGTCAAAAATGGGACCGCCCAGGCTGATTCTTTTAATGTCAAAAGTCTCAATTAGTTCATCCAAAGAAAAAATTTCCCGCTGATCGGGTAAAGTATATCCCATCATTCCCAAATAATTAAGCAGGGCCTCGGGCAAAAAACCGGCATCCCGAAAATAAAAGATACCAGTTGGATTCTTTCGTTTTGAAAGTTTGGACTTATCTGGATTGCGTAAGAGGGGGAGATGGGCAAAGACAGGGCACTGCCAGCCAAGATACTGGTAAAGCAAGACATGCTTGGGTGTGCTGCTTATCCACTCTTCGCCACGGATAACATGGCTAATAGCCATTTCATGGTCATCCACCACATTGGCGAGATGATAGGTGGGGAATCCATCTGACTTACGAATAACCTGGTGATCAATCTGGGCCCATTCAATACTAACTTGTCCGCGTAGTTCATCGGTAAATTCGCAAGTTCCAGACTCAGGGATTTTCATTCGTACCACAAAGGGCTCACTCTTGGCTCTTCTTGCTGATTCTTCCGGAGATAAACTTAAGCAAAGGCCATCGTAGCGTGGAGTTTCTTTATTCGCGATTTGTTTTGCCCTTAATTCGTTTAGGCGTTGAGGAGTGCAGAAGCAACGATATGCATGACCATTTTCAATAAGGCGATTAATTTCCCGCTCGTATAAATCAAGGCGTTCGCTTTGCCGGTATGGGCCGTATTGTCCACCGCAATCTGGTCCTTCATCCCACTCGATCCCTGCCCAGCGTAAGGCTTTGAAAATGGCTTTTTCTGATTCAGTTGATGAACGTTTCCGGTCAGTATCTTCGATGCGTAAAATAAATTGCCCACCATGTTTGCGTGCAAAGGCCAAATTAAAAAGGGCCATGTAAACTGTACCTAAATGGGGGGCGCCAGTGGGGGAGGGAGCGATTCGGGTGCGGACGGGTTGGCTCATGATTTAAAAGAGCAAGTTCTATAATTTTAGGAAAACAAGGACGATCAAAATCGCAATTAGAACGATTGTATTTTTAGCATGCCTTTCTCGGCTGGATGCCC
>NZ_CAXLML010000124.1:0-3354 GCF_964187505.1 Candidatus Chordibacter forsetii | reverse complement strand
AGTCGCTATGTTACTTATAAAGTTGGAACCTTTAAGGGGGTAGAAGCCCGCGTAGCCGCCTACTACACCTTTCCTGACAAACCTGGCAAACATCCATCATTCGTATGGACACATGGTGGTGGGCAGAGAGCTGAAAAAGATCGGGGGATCTATTTCGCTAAGCAGGGATACGCCGTGATCGATATTAATTGGCTCGGCCGATCGATGGAGAAAGGGGTCAAAGAAAATACCGACTGGGGAAAAGTCGATCCGACCTTGGGTCCAAGGTTTTACCCTAAGGCATTAAGACAGCAGTGGAAAAGAACCTTGATACCAGACGAATATTCAATTGATCCAGTGCCAAGCCCGAGAAATTCCAATTGGTTTCTCTTAGCTGTTGCAGGGAAAAGAGGGATTACTTTTTTGGAGCAACAGCCAGAAGTCGACGCAAACCGCATCGGCTTTGCTGGTTTTTCCATGGGTGGAGTGATTACCGCAATGAATGCAATCGATCCTAGGTTAAAAGCAGTTGTGCCCTTTGTGGGGGGCTCTGGCTTCAATCATCAAGACCTCCCCGAAATCGAGGGGAGTAGCCAGCGTGCTCATTATAAAAATATCGAACTTTACCGGACAACCGTTGATGTGAGTAGTTATTGGCCCCGAGTTCAATGCCCGGTTGCTTTTCTCACTTCTTCCAACGACTTCCACTCACCTTATGAACGTATCCAAAAGTGTATGAATTTACTGCCCCATAAAAACTATCGAATCTCTGCAAACATGCACAGAAACCACGGTCCTGATCCAGAACAATGGGTACTGCTTAATCTGTGGTTTGATCGATACCTCAAGGGCAAACAAGTTAACATCCCTCCAACTCCCTCATCTTTATTGGAAATTAAGAAGGATACAGCACACTTTTCCGCCTACCCTCAACAAACTGATCATTTAATAGATGTCGAAATTTATTACAGTTACGACCCAAACGCACGCACTCGTTTTTGGAAGAGCGCAAATGCAATCAAGGAACACGAAAAATGGTCCGCACAATTTCCTATTTATCCCAAACTCCCATTGTATGCCTTTGCTCTATGCAGGTATAACATGATACAGAACATCCCCCTTCAAAGAGGGGAATCTAAAACTTTTACTCTTAACTCGGTTGAACAAATCTACGAACCACCGGAAATTGACCTATCTTCTTATTCTTTAATACCCAAAACACGACAGGTTGATAATTTTTCCTCCGGAGTAAAGGATTGGGCCATCAGAGAAAACGGTAAACGATTGGAGACTTATAAATTTCAGGACCCCTCGCTTGACCTTTCGAATGAGTTAGACCTTACCCTGGGCATTGACCCTCAAGGTAAAGAACTGATGGTTAGCCTAAAAACAAGTAGCAGTTTTGTATCCAAGGGAGAAGGTATGGGGAAATTTCAAGCAAATAGGAAGGTCGATGGAAAGGGCGAAAGAAAGGTCATCTTCAAGCGAAAGGATTTTACCGATAAGAAAGAAGGGCAAATTGCATGGTCAAAAATTGGAAATTTTTCCATTGCGATAATCGACCTTAAAGCAAAACGCCCCATCAATCTTGCCGATATGGGACCGCCACGCCACCTCAAGTATATTGAGATGATTTCTATCGATTGATCATTAGGGGGGAGGCCAATGATGATCTTTTTTTCAGTACCTTAACTATTTTCAGGATAGCCAATTGACTATCTGTTTTTTAGACCTAGCAGCATGAGACACCAACCGATTGACCCCCAGTTATTTTCCAAAAACAGAGAGAGGTTAATCAATTCCCTACCAATAAATTGCCTGGCTATTCTCAATGCTAACGACCTGATGCCAAGTAATGCCGATGGTACCCTGCCCTACCACCCCAATTCTGACCTCTTTTATCTTTCAGGCATTGAGCAGGAAGAGTCCATTCTTGTCATTCAACCTGGTGCTGAAAAGCCAAGAGACCGAGCTCACCTTTTTCTCCGTAAACCCAATCCAAAACTCACTCTTTGGGAGGGCTACAAGCTTAGTAAAGCAGATGCCCGAACCGTTTCTAGTATTTATTATGTACATTGGATTGATGATTTTGCCCAAGTTTTTGCCAAACTAGCACGCATACAGAAAGGGGCTTTCTTTCTAAATGACAACGAGCACCAAAGGGCAGAAAATCCTGTGGAAACACGGGATCAACGCTTTCGAAACTCCCTCCGTAATCGCTACACCAAAAGAAGGTTTCTTCGGCTTGCCCCCCACCTGCATACTTTGCGGTTTAACAAAGATAATAGGGAAATCACCCTGATCAAGCAGGCAGTTAATATCACCGCAAACACTTTTAAGGATATATTAACTACGATAAAACCCGGTGTAATGGAGTATGAGATCGAGGCAGAATGGGCTCGTGCCTTCATCCGGAAAAGGTGTAAATTTGCTTACGGCCCAATTATCGCCTCAGGAAAGAATGCCTGTATTCTTCACTACCTCCAAAATGATCAGCCCTGCAAAAAGGGGGACCTTTTATTGATGGATGTGGGTGCATGTTATGCCAATTACAACGCAGACCTTACCCGGACAATACCAGTAAATGGAAAATTCTCACCCAGGCAAAAACAGGTTTACCAGGCAGTCCTCCGGGTATTACGTAAGTCCATAAGTGGTGCTACAGCGGGCAAGGAAATCAAACAGTGGAACACTGAAGCACATGAAATGATGAATGAGGAATTAGTGGATTTGAAACTCATTTCCCTTAAAGACTTAAAGAAACAAAAACCAAATCAACCGGCTTGCCGGAAGTATTTCATGCACGGACTCGGGCACTCGTTGGGTCTCGATGTCCACGATGTATCCATCGGTCAAACTCACTTAAACGAAGGTGCTGTTTTTACAGTAGAACCCGGGATTTACATTCCAGAGGAGGGGCTCGGCATTCGACTGGAGGACAATATTGTTATTTCGGGTGATCAACCCATCAACCTAATGACCGAAGCTCCTCTCGAACCAAATGAGATTGAAGAACGGATGAACCCTTGAATTTTTTCCTCTCCTTCCACATAGTTACAACATGAACCTTAAACATTTCCTTCCCATTTTTTGCACCGTCTTTCTTGGCTCGACTTATCTCTTTGCCAGCAAGCCCAATGTTATTGTTATTATGGCTGACGATATGGGATACGGGGATGTCGGTTGTTACGGAGCCAGCACCAAAAACCTCAAAACGCCAAACATTGATCGTCTGGCTAAAGAAGGATTGCGTTTTACCAGTGGTTACTGCTCTGCATCCACATGTACCCCCACCCGTTATTCCTTTCTTACTGGAAACTATGCCTTTCGTAGAAAAGGTACTGGGATCGCTCCACCCAACGGGCCATCGATTAT
>NZ_CAXLML010000123.1:0-8935 GCF_964187505.1 Candidatus Chordibacter forsetii | reverse complement strand
CCAAGGAGGCCAAAGCCAAGAAGGCAAAAAAACCAACCACATCCGTGACCGTGGTTACAAAAACCCCCGATGCCACCGCGGGGTCTACCCCCCAACGATCCAAAAGCACAGGCAGAACCACTCCTGACAAACCGGCCACGATCATATTGATAACCATGGCACCCGCAATAATGCCACCAAGCAAAATAGAAGTCTCTCCAAGGTCCCCAAAAATGAACACCGTGGCCGCTCCGGCAATGAGTGCGAAAAGAAAGCCGTTCAAGACCCCGACCAATAATTCTTTACGAATAGCACGCATCGTATTGTAGGATGTCAACTCCTTGGTCGCGAGAGCTCGCACAGTAATGGTAAGCGTCTGGGTGCCTGCATTCCCACCCATCGAGGCAACAATGGGCATGAGCACGGCCAGGGCGACCATTTGTTCGATGGTGGCGTCGAACATACTAATCACAAGCGAGGCCAAAGCAGCCGTAACTAGATTAACCAGCAACCAAGCAAAACGCTTTGCCGAAGACTGGAGCACTCCGTCACCAATCGTTTCTTCCCCTACCCCACCAAGAAGCAAAATATCTTCTTCAAATTCTTCACGAGCCACTTCCATCACATCGTCGACCGTGATCATCCCAAGTAACTTCCCCGAGGCATCAATTACACCAGCTGTGGTAAGGTCATACTTCTCGAAAAGGAGGGCGACTTCTTCCTGCAGGGTCACTGCAGGTACAAGTACCTGAGTTTCGTCAGCAATTTCCCGCATCAATGTACTCCGAGGAGAACGCAAGATTTGAGACAGTGAAATAATCCCCACGGGACGGGCATCTTTATCAACCACAAACAAATCGAGAAATTCCTCAGGTAGATCACTTTCTTCCCGCAAATAATCGATGGTCTGACCAACCGTCCAGTTGGTCCCCACAGTCACCACATCGGTCTGCATTCTTCGACCGGCACTTTCCTCCGGAAAAGCGAGACCGACTTCGATATCTTCGCGCTCCTCCTGGGGAACAGAACTGAGCACTTCTGCACGGTCCCCTTCGTCCATATCTTCAAGTACCTGAACCGCCTCATCAGAATCCATCTCGGTAATAACCTCAGCTACCTCTCTCGCAGTCAGGCTATCGGTTACTTCCTTACGCAAATGATCTTCGAGTTCAAAAAGGAGATCAGGGTCCAATTCCGTCTTAACCACATCGATGAGGCGCTTGCGTAACGGCCGATCTAATAACCCAAAAGCATCTGCTAAATCGGAGTGGTGAAAGCCATCAAGATGTTGAGCCAATTGCTCATCTGTACCCGAATCAAGCAGAAGAACCAGTTGATTAAAGAGAGCTGCAGTTTCAACGCTGGTGTCAGGTTCAATGCGATGAATAATCTCCGGACTTTCCTGATTGTCTGGCATGACTCGTGGTGGTTGGATGATGGGATATATCCGCAGAGCGGAAGCGAAACTAAAATTGGCCTAAATCAAAGCTCCTCCTTTTTATGCCAATAGTAATATGAAGGCTCAATTCAATTCGTCCCATAACCCGATCAAAAGGACGCAGCAAAAATCATTCAGGCACCCAGGTAAAGGCGTGACAAAGCGCGAGCCCAAGAGCGTCAGACTGATCAAAAGGTAAAGCCTGAGGCAAGCCAAGGATTTGAGCGAGGGTATGAGACATCTGCTCCTTGCTCGCACGACCAAAGCCAACCACCGCTTGCTTGACTCGCAAAGGTGCATATTCAAAGACGGGCACATCACGAATGGCCGCAGCCGATAGAGCAGCCCCTCGTGCTGCTCCCATGATCTGAGCAGTTTTAAAGTTTTGCACATAAATAGTCTCTTCACAGGAGAGATGCCTAGGTTGCCATAGGGCGATCAGATGAGCGACTAATTCATGAATTCTCCCGAGGCAGGCAATGGACGAGACCTTTCGATCTAACTGAAGGGTTTCGGAATGAAGTAATCGATAAGAACTTCCTTCGCAGTCAAGTACCGCAAGTCCCGTACCCCGCAAACTTGGGTCTACCCCAAGGATCCTTCCTTTAAAGGGCTCCTTGCGAAGCAATAACTTTGGATCGACCGCAGGCTTCCCCTTAGTCGATTGTCCAGCCAAGTGTTTGGCCCATAATTTGCGCGAAGATTTATTCACTTCCTAATTACATAATCATGCGCAACCCTGCGGTTACGATAAAGAACCAAATCATTCTCTCAAACCAATCCTGACGGATATAACGAACGATTCGTGGAGCTACGAGGGCACCAAAGATTGCAGGGAAAAATAGCCAAACCGCTGTACGGAATACTTCCATATCAAGAATATCCAATTCATACATCAGTGGTACCTTGGAAATATTTACGATAAGAAATAACCAGGCCGATGTACCAATAAATGCATATTTAGGAAGTTTCATTGCCAAGAGATAAAATTGAGCAATCGGACCAGCTGCATTTGCAAGCATCGTAGCCATCCCCCCCAGTAATCCAAGTAACGGACCCATTAAAGTAGCAAGCCGGGAAGAATTAAAATGTGAATGAACCCTTGGGAGTTGAGACAATATTCGCATTGCCGTCATGCTTAATAAAATAGTTCCAATTAATACTTTAAGAGCCCGGGATCGTTCAGGGGGCTGAAAAAAATCGAAGGCCCACCAGCCCGCAATCACTCCCACTGCAAAAAAAGGAAGCAATCTGCGAAGGTGTTTCCACTCGACATGCTTTCGGTAGACTATGGTCGATGCAAGGTCTGCAGAAATAAGAACTGGCAACAGCAAACCCACGGAAATGGCCACACCTGCAGGACCTAAAGCATCTTCCAAAACCAGCACATACAAAGCCACGGTTAGGTTGCCGGCACCAGGGATACCACCCTTACTAAGGCCCATAATAGCGGAACCGAGCAAAAGAATAGCCCAATGTAACCCCGTTAGTTCATCCATCTGTAGAACTCAAAGGTATGGGGATAAAACCTCCGGACTGCACTCGAAAACTTTCCCAAATTTCTTCTTCCTGGTCCGATGGAAAACTGGTACCGGTAGCAAAGGATTGTGCATTTGGAGGTAGCATTTTGCGAAAATTAGACCGGCGGGAGGGATCCAGTTCACCCAATACATCATCTGCCAGCAGCAGAGGCATGGTTCCCAACTTGTGCTTCAAAAAGGAAAACTCAGCAACGCGCAAAGCGAGCACGATTCCTTTCTGTTGGCCCTCAGAGGCATAGTGACGAGAGTCCCGACCATCCAATAGCAACGAAAAATCATCCCGGTGAGGTCCACGACGGGTAGAACCGACCTGACGATCGCGCATTCTTTCCTGTTCGTAAATCGACAACCATTTATCAGTACTGTCTGCCAAACAATCCGGATTGTAGGACAATTGAGCCGATTCCTTCTCGTTAGTCAAACCAGCATAGGATTGCTCAAACGCAAGGTCTAATGCAGGAAACAGTTCTCCCCGTATCTGTTGAATAACTTGTGCGGAAGAAGCCAGGGAGTGTTCAAATGCCTGAATCTCCGGATCTGCTGCCTTTTTTTTAAGCAGTACATTTCTTTCCTTCATTGATCGATAATACCCTTGCAATGCAGTCAAATATTTAGACGAGGTTGAGGAAAGTACCAAATCCATCCATTTCCTACGGTCAGATGGACTTTCACGAACGAGTCTAAAATCTCTCGAAGACAAGCAAACCGACGGGAATTGGCCCAAGAGATCTCCCAGTCTTTTAACAGGTTCGCCATCTACCTCAACGGTTTTGCCTCCTTTCTTGCCAAAACGAATCATCGCCTCGCGATTTCCTCCATCGTCATCCAAAAACCTTACAAAAAGACGGACCTCTGACTCTCCCTCTTTGATCATTGATTCCGCAGATGCCCCACGGAAAGAACGAAGGGTAGAACATACTCCAATGGCTTCTAAAAGGTTGGACTTCCCCTGTCCATTGGCACCGAGAAAAAAAATACGGTCTGTTCCAAACTCCAGACTCAATGAGCTAATATTCCTAAAATTCTCAAGGTTTATACCGAGCAAACGCACCTTTTTACCGCCTGCTTTTTATAGGGTAACAACCCCGGATTGATCACGATCCTCGACTAATTCGGCGTGGGCCTGAACCAGAGCGCCCGCCAAATTCGTCCACTCCAGCTCATTAGTGTTAAGCCATGAGCTTACCCGAAGCAACCTTCCCCCATTCTCGTAGCTCAAGCCTATAGCTCCGGCAAGTTCCGAAGCTTCTTTCCGGGCGGTTGAACAGGCTGAACCAGTGGATAAAGAGTATCCGAGTTTATCGAGCTTACACACCCAGCCTAAGTTATCAAAGTCGGGAAGCATTAGAAAAGAGGTATTCCACAACCTGGCTACCTTTTCTCCGATTATCCGAACTCCGGGTAAATCCTGTTTAATTTGGCTCTCGAAATTCTCTTTCCAAGCTACGACGTCCTGTTTTATGGGCAACTTATTACAGGTCTGCCTCCAGGCAATACGCATTCCCTCAATAGCAGGAAGGTTTTCTGTACCACCCCGTTGCTCTTTTTCCTGTCCACCCCCGCGAATCCAGGAAACAGGCTCATGGGAAAACATTCCACCCACTCCTTTCGGACCACCAAATTTATGTGCGGAAAAAGAAAAGCTCGAACAAAGATCAAAACCCTGAGGATCTAATTTCCCCATCCATTGGGTAGCATCACAGTGAAACCAAATTCCATATTCTTGGCACAACTGGGCGACTTCCTTCCAAGGCTGAAGAACGCCAGTTTCATTATGAGCAGCTAATAAAGAAACAATAGTTGGTCGCTTTTGCTTACATAATTCCTCTACCTTCCCCATTTCGACCAAACCATCTTGGTTTACCGGAATATATTCGATTCGATTAGCAAAGAGATGACGAGCCGTTTCCAAAACACTCGGATGTTCGATCCTAGATACCAAAGCCGTCTCTCCTGAAAGGGATTTTCGATTAGCTAACCACCCCAGAACAGCATTGTTTGACTCAGTAGCTCCAGAGGTAAAAGTCAATCCAGCAGGATCAACTCCCATGGAATGTCCAATTTCTTCGCGAGCTTGCTCCAAACGAACACGAACCTGTGAACCCACCCTGTGAGGAGAGGATGGATTGGCCCATAACGAATCCGATGCACTCCTTACCGCATCTAAAACCTCGGGAAAAGGACGGGTGGTGGAATTATTATCAAAATACGCCATGAAAAAACGGCGGTAACGCCAGGCAGGTCAACGTGCAGGAGGGAGTCGCAAGGTTTGTCCCACCTTTAAACTATTCTTGCTTTTTAAGGTGTCTCGATTGGCGGAGTAAATGGCATTTACATACGATGAATTTCCGTAAACTTTTTCGCTTATCGCATAAAGGCTGTCCCCTTTTTTTACCACATAGGCTTGAGGAGGCTTTGGTTCTTCAATGACTTGGGATGGTTGTGAGATCGTGTTAACTGTTGCAGACTGTAACGGAAGAGCCGAAGGAACGACGGGTGCCAGGGGTGAACCGAGTCGGGCTTGCAGGTCTGCAATTTCTCGACGCAAACGTTCGTTTTCATCCTTCAAATCAATACTCTCGAGGTAGTTATCATAAGGCTCCCCGGGTAATTTCCGGATAATTTCACGCTCTGCGGTAACAATCAATTGTTCGACCATGGGAGATTCCCTGGCATTTGGTTGAAGTAATAAAAACCTACGAAAATGATAAATTGCAGCCACCGGGTCCTTCCGGTCTGAGAGGGTTAGAAGCAACCGCCCCGCCTCCAGATGAGATTTTGGGGCTTGGGTAACCCGACGGGTAACAGAAAGAAACTCGTCGAGTGCATCAGTCTCCCGTCCGACCTTGAGATAGGAACGTCCGCGCTCAAAAGCAGGATCATCTAGTTCCTCAATAATGCTTCCAACTGGAGCACAAGCCGATTGCAAAAGAAACCAGCAAGCGATGAGACTCCAAGGATCAAAAATTTTCTTCATTCGCCTAAGTAAGTTAGGATCAACCTACGATTGTGTGGAGCAGAACGATGTTCCCAAAGAAATAAACCCTGCCAGCTTCCAAGTTGTAATTGTCCATTAGCAAACGGGATTTGTTCACTTGTACGTGTGAGTGCCATTTTAATGTGTGAGGGCATATCGTCCGGACCTTCAAGTGTGTGTACAAAGTTAGGATAGTCTTCAGGAACAAGTTCCTCCATAAATCGTTCAAGGTCAACCCTGGCAGTTGGATCAGCATTTTCCATGATTACTAAGCTGCAGCTTGTATGCTGGACAAAAACACTGACTATACCATTCGAAAAGCCCGACTCTCGTAGCCCATCACTTACCAAGTTAGTGATCTCATAGGTACCTTTACCTTTGGTTCCTATTTCGGATATTTTTTTGCTTACTCCCATACTTTCTGAATCTTCTTTTTACCCTAGATTCAGTTAGCTTGGCAAGGGCTGAGAGACAAGATGCAGTTCACTACTCCACCCGAAGCTCGGTCTCTGCATTCATCCATAATTTTATACTCTCCACCAGTTCCTCGATTCGGTTAGCGTCTAAACCTTCTTCGCTTACCGGACGACTGAGAGCTCTACGAGTCTCTTCGGCAAGAACTTGTGGAAGGTAAGAAAGCCAAGACTCCCGAACAGGAAGCCCTTCATCCCGAGCAAAACAAAAATACAGCTTTAAAAGAACAACCTTGGGCACAAAAGAACGGGAGAAAGAATCAAGAGCTGTACGCAATAATTCCAACCGCGGCCGAGGGTCAAGCAAGTGCGATCCATTATTTAAATAAAAGCGTGCAATCTCAGAGGCAGATAAAAAATGGGCGGGTTTACGGGCCAATTCTCGATAGGAACGAGCTTTTTGATACTCGGCAACGAAGGGTATGGAAGACCCAGACCGCAAGGGGTTCAATTGACATTCCAAGTCATCAAAAAGGTCAGGGGGAGCGGATTGACCACTCTTTTTTCCAGGCAAGCGAAACAGAGCGGCACTCAAGCCCAAGGTTTGATCAAATATTCGTATGCGAACAAACCGATCTCCCGCCGGGTCACTGGACAATGCAACGCCAGACAATTCAATTGGACCCCCCGACACCTTTGCACATTCAGGAAGAAGACGGTACGACCGCTCCTCCTGAAATCAACATCTTCATACCATCACCAACAGACACATCAATTCGATGAATTTCTTCCTCGCCTACAAGAAGTAAGAATCCACTCGTTGGATTTGGCGTGGTTGGCACAAATACATAAGTAAAACCAGACCCAATTTTGTCGGAGACATGGCTGGAGGATTCTGCGGTTATAAATCCTAGTACAAAGCAACCCTTCCGGGGATATTCCACCAAGCAAACCTCTTTAAAAACCGCCCGGTTATCTTGCCCAAAGGTTTCCACGATTTGTTTGACTGAACGATAAACCGTATTAATAAATGGCACCTTATCCAAGGTACGCTCAGTCAGATTAATGAATACACGACCCAATAAATACTTAGAAAAATAACCAAGAGCAGTTAGTAAAATCACTCCAATGATCAATCCGGCAACCGCGAGAAGGGTTTCTAGGCCAAAAAAGGAATTTTCTTCGCTCAAACCTAACTGGTAAGCAAGTCTCAATGCGGGTTCTTTGAATAAATCTAGTAAAAAATTGATTACAAAAATAGTTGTACCCAGAGGAAGAAATACCAGAAGTCCGGTAAGAAAAGCATTGCGAAAACGCCGGGATAAACTGGGTGCAGGTACAGACACGATGGTACTTCTGTTAGCCTTCAGCAGACTCTGAAGCGAGTCGAAAATCAGGCCATGCATTAAGTTTTCTCACATGATCAATCACTCTTTGCTCTTCCATTCTCATGATCTCACGATCAACCGTATCCAAATCATCAAAACCCACAAGATGTAACCAACCATGTATTAAGTACAAACCAAGTTCATACTCAAAGGAAAGCTTGCGATTTTTTGCTTCCTCCTTGGCTTGGTCTACTGATACGCAAATTTCTCCAGCCAATCCGTTCTCAGTATCTGAAGGAAAGGTTATAACATCTGTAGGTCGATAATCCTGCAAGTATTTGCCGTGAAGTTCACAGTGGGCGGAGCTGTCCATAAAGGCGATTGATAATTCACCCGACACATCATGCTGATGAAAGGAAAAAATGACCTCAAAAAAAAGCTCTAATTGGGACAAGTCAAAATGAAGAGCCGGGTATTGATTGGCCACTTCGAGTTGTGGATACAATCGCTTGATTGGTTTAACGACCATCTTTGGAGAAGGGGTTGCGGGAATCTTTTTCCTCATCAGGGTATTCAATTCGAGAATGCAACATATTCAGGGTAGTCTTAAGAAAGCTTTTCTTGATTGTGGCAACCTCTTGCAAAGTAAGCGGACACTCATCAAGTTGCCCATCTTCTAAACGGTCTTGAAAAATAGAATCGAGTAATTCTTCGACACTATGATGGGTAACTTTTGTCAGCGAACGCGCAGCGGCTTCCACCGAGTCTGCAAAAAAGATAATGGCGCTCTCCTTGAACCTGGGTCGTGGACCGTCGTACCGGTAAGTCGATTCATCCGGTTCGATCAATTCAGATTCCCCATAAGGCAAATTTTCCTGCTTTAGTTTTTGTTTTGCTTGAAAATAGAAGTATTTGACCAAGGTCGTACCATGATGTTGCCGAATAACATCGCGAATCACTTTGGGCAACCGATGCTCGCGAGCTATTTCCAAGCCTTCCTTGACATGGCTCTTTATAATTAAGGCACTCATGGCCGGGTTCTGACGGTTGTGAGGGTTACCAATATCGCCTTGGTTTTCGTTAAAATAGTTTGGTTGCACCATTTTCCCAATGTCATGAAACAAGGCACATGCACGGCAAAGCGTTGGGTTAGCTTTAACTTCCAGAGCAGCATCTTCGGCCAGATTCGCAACCATTAGGCTATGGTGGTAAGTTCCTGGTGCCTCAACTTGCATACGGCGGAGCAAGGGATGATTATA
>NZ_CAXLML010000122.1:0-5656 GCF_964187505.1 Candidatus Chordibacter forsetii | reverse complement strand
ATGTATATTGTATACATAGTCTTTTTCATCATTCCAGCTTATGACATCAGTAAGATTGGAATCTGTAGGCGGAGAAGATGCAAAGAATGGAGTATCATCAAGTTGCGTTACATTAATTGAAACTGGGATCGTCACCATTTGTGGAAGTGAATTTTGTGCTCCCCCGTTGTCAATGACTCCTATCGAAAAATAATCCAAACCAGAATAGTTAGAGTCGGGAGAATAACTTAATTGAAACCCATTTTCGTTAATCTGAGCATGACCATTCTCAGGGGCACTAACAATGGACCAAATTAGTTCGCTTGCTAAAGATTCATTATCAGTGGCAGATAGGAAGTTATCCCAATGCTTAGAACTATCTTCCACCACCTCAGCTGAAATAGTAGTAAAATTAGGTACTGGAGGTTGATTCAGATAGTTTACCTCCAATGTGAAACTTGTTGAGGTGTTAAGGTTATCAATAAGACTTTTTATATTAGCACCCATTTCATATGAACCAATTTGGTCGACACTGGGTTGGCCGAAAAAGCGAAAGGTTCTAGAAAATTGTGACTCGGATAGCATTTCCTTGCTCAACCAAGGTGGCATACCGGATATGATTAATTCAGTAGTATTAATTCCATCTCCATCTTCATATGAAAGAAGAAAATCAAACTTTTCATTTTCTACTGAAATTGTCCCTTGAGGAATTTCTAAAAATAGAGGCGTATCCGCAACGCTCTCGACTGCAAATTCGATAATCGCTTCCACAGCAGTGTAACCATCAGTTGCTTCCAAGATAATTTTATCTGATCCAAAGAAATGCTTAGCAGGAATATAAGTTAAGTCAGAAATAGTGCCATTAATACCCTTCGAAAAAATGAATCTTCCATTTTTGGGAGATTGCACAACATTCCATCGAACCTGCACTTCATCTATCGAGTTAACTCTTAACAGGGATAAGCTCCAATTTGAATCTTCTGTTAATTCAACGCTAGTTGGTACTAAATCCAAGAACTCCAATGGTTGAAGTTCACTTAATACCTCCAGGATATATTCTTGGTTTACTGTGGTATTTCCATCGGATAATTCAAGATGTATCGGTACATCATCCATTGATTGGGGAAAGCCTTTAAATGTCCAAGTCCGCTGAGTCGATTGGACTAAGGACAACCAGTCAGGTAAATTGGTTAACGACTTCAATGTCAGTATATCTGATTTATCTGGATCTATTCCCTCAACAATAAATTCCCATGGTTCATTAATAAGTAAGCCGGGAAAAGGTTGGCTTCCAAAACTGGGAGGGTCAGCCCGATTATCAACTAGAAAGTCTATCGTTATTGTATCAAAAGATAGCGTATCAGATTCTTCATAAACCAAAACTTCCAAGGTATCTTTTCCGCTAAAGTTTCCATCTGGTTGGTAGGAGAACTGGGCATTAGTAGAATTTTGAGTAATCTCATTAATATTCCCAAAACTAGGTAATTTAGAAATTTCCCACGATAAACTAGAAGAATTGCTATCTGGGTCATCTGCAGTTAACTCAAAAACTATCGGACCCACATCTTCAATCCCATTAAAGTTAATATAGTTTTGGGAAACATCTAGATAACTAATGACAGGAGGGTAATTCTCAGGGATTACATCAATTGTAATTGATTGACTAAACTTACCCCCATTTTTGTCAGATACGGTAACAAAGAAACTCTGACTGGATTCTTGATAATCACTTCGAGAGGGTTTACCAAAAATAGTTCGAACATTATCAAAATTAAGCCAACCTGGCAGATTTTGAAAAGTTAAATGGCTTAGGTCACCGTCTCCATCGTAAATGTTAAAGGTGTGCCTGTATGTTACTCCCTCCAAAGCAGTACCTAATGGATCATCTGAGGTTATAATAGGAGAGGAATTGAGGGATTCAATAGATAGGTTGATTGTAAGGTCATGCGTTTTTGGGGTTCCTACATGATTGTCTGAAAAACGAACTGTGAATGAATCATCACCCCAAAAGTTAAAATTGGGAAAGTATTTTATAGAGTTTCCATTATTTTCGAAAGTATCATGAATTGATAAGAATCCACTACTGGGACTCTGTAAAACCTGCATTCTAACTACATCATTATCTGCATCAGAAACTTGTAGATTAGATATTAAAGTATTCCAGTCTTCTAATGAAAAATTTTCCAATAAGTTGAGCGATAAAGTAGATGGACTAGACAATCCGTTTCCATTGTAGGAAATCAAGGGGGCTGCATTACTTTCGTGAACTTCTATGGTAAAAGCATTATTAATAACTGTATTTCCATCAGAAAGACTAAAGCCAAGGCTAAAGTTTCCTTCTTGCAGTGGTATCCCTTCAATCAAGAAATTTTCTAGGGTGAGTCCACTGGGTAAAGAACCATTTACTAAGGTTAACTGTAAGGTATCTGCGTCCGGATCAAAAACTTCGATTCGATGAGAATAAGACTCTCCAACGGTTGCATCCGGCAGAGATAAGCCTGAATCTGAGAAAACTGGTGGGTCTTGAATCGGATCAAGTATGACTGAAAAATCATGTAAGATTCGTTGCCCTTGACTAATTGCCTGTAGGTTAAAAGAAATCGAACCAGAGAGGTCACCTGGAGGCATAAATTTAAATACTCCCGAAGACGTATTTATATCAAAAGTGTTTTCAGGCACATCAGTGGAGTTGATTTCCCAAGCAATTAGGCTTTCCTCAAGAAATGGATGGGAAGCATTAAAATCAATCTCGATTACCCCGATGTCCTCAAAAGTGCTATGAGAAAAAAAAGAATTGTTCTCGAAAAAGGGCGGAAGAATGGGAAGGGAGGAAAAATCCCAAGCGGGATTATGAAAAACCTTAACAGCTCCAGAACTTTGCTGAATGGAAGACTCGCCGGGAAGACCAATGGCAAGAACACCATCCTGGACTGATAAGTAAATTTCTCCTGCGTTGTTAGGGTTTGAAATATACTCATCCAACTTGATTGTTTCTTGTAACTCCCAATTTAATGAACTTTCGGACTTACAATAAATATATACTTCTCCGCGAACACCTGCATTTGGAGCAGCAATAAAAATAAAATCCCCAGATGAGACGAAAGATTCGGCAAACTTCTGATTCGATTCAACCATCGGAGGTAATATTTTACTAAGCTCTAGAACCTCCAAGGATTCAGCATCGTATTGAAAGACAAACAAAACTCCTGAATCTGAAATTAAACCATCACCAAAAGGAGCACCTATAAAAATAAGATCCTTATTCAAGTAAACAGAATGCCCAAAACGATCTCCACTGTTACGATCACTTGGTAGGATTTTAATTTGGCTAGTTGAGTTTCCCTCAATTTTGAAAATATATGCGGAACCAGATTCTTCCCTGATTAGGTCATTCTCCCCAGGAGCACCAACAAGGAGTAGGTCGTCATCAAAATGAAGAGATTGGCCAAACTCATTCGCAAATTGTGATACCACTGGTTTGAGGTTTTCGAATAAAGGTATTGTTTGTGAAGGACTGAATTCATAAATAGATACTGATCCCCCGCTAGGATTGGTCATGGACAAGGAACTAAATGCTAATTTTGAGCCAGAAATTGAAGACGACCAGCCAAGTAAATCTCCTGAAGTTGATCCTTGTGCAATTTCAATTGGGGACTGCTGGGGATTACCATAACTAAGTAGCTTTCCCAAAAAGGAATCTGCGTTAGGAACTCCTGCTAGAAAAAGTGAGGAATTCAAATCAGTGGAAATTGAAGAACCAAAACCAACATTTCCGCTTAAAGGAGAGGAAATCGATAATTCATGATAATATTTAACGTCGTCATTGAAACTGAATTGTTCAATTAAACCTTCGTTGTTATTGAAACCAGGAGCACCTACTAATATTTTCCCCTCAAAACCAATTTCTACACTGCTACCAAACTTAGCAAATTGTTGAGGGTTTTGCATTTTTAAAAGATCGAAATCGAGATAAGGAATAATATTAATTTCTCCATAAACATTTGGGGATTCTAAATTTTTGTAAAGGAGGGTACTTGGAGTGCTTGCTGATGCTTTAAGTAAGATGTACTGATTTTCTCCACTTATTTTATTTCCAAATAATTCATCCCCAACAAAGATCGACCCATTTGCTTCAGTGATGGTAAACTCAGCACCACTTGCTTCAAAAAGATAGAAACAATTTTCAAATAAATTCAAGGTGGGGAATATTTCCCCGTTATTAGAAAAAGAACTTTGATTGGTATCCCAGCTAAATGAATAACTCTGCTGGATTTGAGCAAAGAGAAAACTTTGGCCTAAAACTAGGTACAAAAAGTAAGATTTTTTATTCAACCACAAAGGAAATAAGCGAAAAGGAACAGCCACATGCAAATACACTTTAATTGAAGAAATAAGAGACATACAGTTACATTAAAGACACATCATTGTGCCAATAATATAAACTCAACTAACTTTGCTTTTTTTGCAAAGTATTAAAAGGGTAAAGTATGCGGGTAATATAAGAACAAATTATGCAGGAACAACATCTGCAATCAATTCTACTGGATACTCCGAAGAAAGGAGATTTAATAAATAAGGAGTGGGTACAAAATCTTGTAAGATTTTGTGGGTTTGACCATTTTTATGAATTTGAACAGAAGTTACCAAAATTTCCGGAGTCTTGGGTGGTGCATAAAGAATATCATCATGAGAGGCATTTTGTCTCGAATTAAAAAGTTCGGGAGTCAAGTTTCCTCCAAGATGATCACTTCGGCCTGTTGCAACATGGCAAGTTCCAAGAATTTTTTCGTCTTGAATATCACAACCAGAAAAAGGAAGCAATTGAGTGCCAAATCCGAGCTCACCAATAATTCCCGTGGCGGGATCCTCGTTAAGCTGGGTATTTCTTTGGGCAACAAGGTTAGTATCTCCACGAATCAATCTAGCAGAAGTGATAGCACCATCATTAACAATCATTTCGGCTAGAGTGCCATCTGAAAAACGAAAAGGAAATGACCCTGAAGCACCTGATGGAACAAAATAAACTTCACCGGCTGGAAGATTAGCAACATCTGGAGTACCTGTAGGGCAAATACCATGGCTTTTTTGGGCAACTTGTTGGCTGCAATCGATTCTCAATTCGTAATTTTCCCCCAAACAATCGAAGGAAAGATCGAAAAAATCAGCACGGTCTAAAACACCTCTAAATAGTTCTGCTTGTCTACTCACCTTGAGGTAGTCAATGCTAAGGCCAGAATTCAAGATAATATCATTAACTCCGTGAAGGGTTGCCCCGCGGAAATTAAATTTCTTAGCCATTGCTGTTAGTGGGGCTGTCAAAGAATAATCGGTTATAGCTAAAATTAGATCATATTTGGGGCAAATATCATCTGTGAATGTAAGCTTATTACCTGAGATATCAAAAAGTTCATTTTCGGGATCTAAATTACTACCACCAGTAGTTTTGAAAGAAAACAAATCGCAAGAAGAAATATTTAATTTTTTTCCTAGATCCCCGCCCAGAGGTTCATAGAAATGAGTGACTGCTCTTTTTTGTACCTCTAAACCTTCCGATTCAAGAAACTTTTTACCAATGACTAGGGTTGGGTCGTCCAAATCGATTAAAACACAACACTTGATTGAATCGGAGGGTAGATCAAAGCAAGTTTGTAAAAGACGCTCGAGTGAAAAAGGATCA
>NZ_CAXLML010000121.1:0-22205 GCF_964187505.1 Candidatus Chordibacter forsetii | reverse complement strand
CTTGCTGGTTACAGTGAAGGACCTTTGCGAGAGGGGTCTCTACGCACCGTTTACCGTGAAATCATTTCTGCCTCCATCGCTTTGGAGAAAGACATGGTTATTGGTTACCTTGGGCCTGAAGCCACCTATACCCATCAGGCGGCAGTAAAAAATTTTGGATCAGGACTGGAATACCAGGCACTGCCCGATATTCCTGACGTATTCAGTTCAGTGGAAGCAGGGCATTGTGATTATGGGGTGGTGCCAATCGAAAACTCAAGTGAAGGGGCGGTTAATCGTTCACTTGATTTATTAGTCGATTCCGAACTTACGATTATTGCCCAAGTCTTTTTGAGGGTACGTCACTGCCTTTTTAGCCAATCTTCACTAGCAGATATTGGCGAGGTTCGTTCGAAGGATCAGGCCCTTGCCCAATGTGCTGATTGGTTGCGTACCCATCTTCCTGACGCCCGTCTTGTTCCTGTAAGCAGCACTGCGGAAGCGGTGAGGGAGTGCCGGGCAGAACCGGGAGTTGCTGCCATTGCCGGGGAATTAGCCGGACAAATTTACGAAGTTCCCATGATCGAAGGGGGAATTCAGGATCGATCGGATAATGTAACCCGCTTTCTCGTGGTGGCCAAACAATCCCTGCCTATGCGTGTAGGTGTTTCCTACCGTACCAGCTTGGTTCTCTCCCTAAACGATGAGGTCGGAGCTTTGCAAAAGGCCCTCAAGCCATTTTCTGAGAGAGGGATCAATCTTTGTAAAATCGAATCCAGACCGAGCAAACGTAAGTCCTGGGATTATTTCTTCTTTGTAGATTTCCTTGGTCATCCCGAAGAAGATGGAGTTTCTCAGGCCCTACATGAATTAAGTAATGCATGTGCCTTTTCCCGTCTATTGGGAAGTTATCCGGAATCGGATTCCTAAAAGAATAACACGGATAGATCCTGCCCCTTGTGTGCATTGCGCATCACTAGAGTCTCAATAAATTGGCGGTTTTCCAAATATTCTTGTTCGCACTTAGAGGTCCAGCGTTTTCTGCCTCCCTTCAACGATTCGCGCAATCCAGAGACCAATAACAAACCATTCATTGCATCACGGGTGGACCGAACAAATTTAAGAACGGATGCATGCACCCACAGGGGGTCAACCAAATGATGCCGGGCATTCCAATGAACATGCCTCAAGTTTCGCTTATTGGGGAAATGAAAACGTACGACTTCATCGATACAGTGCTCAAAGGATTGAACCGTCATTCTATCATTGTCGTCATTTTCCCGCATAAAGGAAAGTGTACTTTGCAGCTGCATTGTTTCTTCAGGCGAAGAAACACTCCCCATTACCATGAATAGAGAGTTTAAATTCTGCAGTCTGGTATAGTCGTCTTTTTTACCCGCCGCTGTTTTCACCCGCCCTTTCCCCACCCAAGTATAAAATTTCCTCGGCGAACCGAGAGAACTGCGTAAAATCCTCGTAGAAACTTGCGTAACGCAACCAGGCAATGGAATCGACAGTGCGCAAACCATGCATCACTGCATCGGCAATTGCACGACTAGGAAGTTCATCATCGAACTCACTTTCGATTCTTCGCAGGGTATCGGTGAGAAGAGCGTTGATTTGCTCGGCATCAATCGGGCGCTTGGAAATCGCACGACGCAGGCTCATTGCCAGTTTCGTTCGATCAAAGCACTCCCGGCTATCATCACTTTTTACCACAGTCAAATCCTCGTGGAGGACTTCTTCTATGGTGCTGAAACGATGCCCGCAAGATTGACATTCTCTTCTTCTTCGCGTCGACGCAACCTTACCGGCCCGCGTTTCCAAGACCTTGACATCAAGGGATGAACACTTTGGACACAGCATTATTAGCTATCGAGAATTCCACTTACCACACACACAAGTATGTTTTAACAATATTTCAGGAAATTCTTCAAGACCATAATTCCACTATCTGTTGCCAAAGACTCTGGATGAAACTGTACACCCCATAGTGGAAGCTCCCGGTGCCGGATTGCCATAATTTCACCTTCATCCGTCTTGGCAGTTACTTCCAACTCTTCTGGCATGCTCTTCGGATCAATAATAAGAGAATGATAGCGAGTGGCTGAAAAGGGATTTGGGAGATCCTTGAATATCTCGGACTCTTGGTGATGAACAGGAGAGGTTTTTCCATGCATCAAACGATCTGCTCGGACAATCTTTCCACCGTAAGCTTGTCCGATACATTGGTGACCAAGGCAAACTCCCAGCAATGGTTTTTTACCAGCCCAATGATTGACAGCCGCTAAGCTTATTCCTGCCTGGTCAGGATCACAGGGGCCCGGAGAAAGAACCAGCCCGTCAAAAGGCTCGATATTAATCTCTTCCAAGGTGGCTTGATCATTACGTATGACCTCGCAAGTTGCTCCCAACTCCCCGAAGTACTGCACCAAATTATAGGTGAAGGAGTCGTAATTATCAATAACGAGCAGGTTCACGGCCGGGCAAATGGGTGAGTAGTTGGAAAATGAATTTAGGAGCCTTGGTAACCTTGTTTTCGTGCCCGTTCCATCAGTCGAAGCCCATTCAAACGGATAAATCCACCAGCATCTTCAGGTTGGTAGTCAGATTCGTCTCCCTCCATTGAAGCAACTGCGGTATCGTAAAGAGAGTAATCCGATTTTCTGCCTACTGTGGTGACATTTCCTTTGTAAAGTTTCAGCCGTACAATTCCACTTACTTTTTGCTGGCTTTGATCAATTAATGCCTGAAGGGCTTCACGTTCGGGAGCGTACCAAAATCCGTTGTAAATGAGTTCGGCGTAGCGAGGGATCAAGGAATCTCGCAGGTGCATCAAGTCACGATCCATAGTCAAGGTTTCCAATTGCCTGTGCCCGTGTAGAAGAATGGTGCCTCCAGGGGTTTCGTAGACTCCACGACTTTTCATCCCCACGAATCGATTTTCCACCAAATCCACCCGTCCAATTCCATGTTTACCCGCTATGGTGTTAAGGGAACGGATAATTTCTGCCGGATTCCCCTTTTTTCCATCAATGGCCACGCAATTTCCCTGGTCAAATTCCAACTCGAGGTATTGGGCTTCATCCGGAGCGAGCATGGGATCGACGGTCAGTTTGTACATCGAACGATTTTCAGGCGTGGTCGGATCAAACCATGGGTCTTCAAGAATTCCGGCTTCGTAGGAGATATGCCAAAGGTTCCGGTCCATTGAGTAGGGTTTAGATGCACTGGCCTCCACATCGATCGAGTGTTCCTTGCAATATTCAATCATTTCTGTGCGCCCAGGGAAACGCTCGCGAAAGGAGGCATCTCGCCATGGTGCAAGAATTTTTAGATCGGGGGCAAGGGCTGAAAAAGTAATCTCGAAGCGGCACTGATCATTTCCTTTACCCGTAGCACCATGAGCCACAGTATCTGCCTGGAATTCTCGGGCGATATCAATTTGAGCCTTTGCAATAAGCGGACGGGCAATGGAAGTACCCAAAAGATATTGGCTTTCATAAACGGCATTTCCACGAGCCATCGGGTAGATAAAGTCCTGAGCAAATTCCTCGACCAGATCAAGAGTTCGGTGGGCTTTGGCTCCCGTGGCCATGGCCTTTTCTTCGAGGCCATCTAGTTCTTCCTCCTGACCAACATCAGCACAGTAGGTAATAACTTCAGCCCCATGATGATGGGCGAACCAGTGAACAAGTACGGAGGTGTCTAAACCTCCCGAATATGCGAGAATCAATTTCATCTTTTTCAGGAATTATGAGGTGATAAAGCGGATAGAATAGCCTTTTGCATATGCAGACGATTTTCTGCCTGGTCAAAAAGAATCGCCCGTTGAGAATCGAGCACTGACTGTGAGACTTCCTCTCCAGGATGGGCGGGCATACACGTTGAGAATCGAGCACTGACTGTGAGACTTCCTCTCCAGGATGGGCGGGCATACAATGCATGAAGAGACAATCCTGTCGAGCAGACTCAAAAGTCGAATCCTTGACCTGGTAGGGTTGCATGGCTTGTAGGCGCCCCTGGCTTTCCTCTTCGCAACCCATACTCACCCAAACGTCCGTGTAGACTGCATCTGCTCCGAGCGCCCCTGCATCGGGGTCGGGGGTGAAGTTCCAGGTTGGCGATAGGTTGTTATCCTGGAGCAATTGTTGGATTTCTTTACCTGGTTTAAAGGATTCCGGACCGCAAAGTGAGATTTCTAAGCCAAATAAAGCACCAGCTAAGATCCAGGAATTTGCCATATTACAGGAGGTGTCCCCAAAAAAGGCTAATTTTTTACCCTTTAATCCTTCAAGTGATGTATTACCGTCTGACCATTTTTCCAACAAGGTCATACAATCTGCATAAATTTGACAGGGATGTAAAAAATCGGTGAGGGCATTGACCACTGGAATAGATGTATGACGGGCAAACTCTTCTATCAATTCATGTCCGTGTGTCCGGATGATCAATCCGTCAAGAAAGCGCGAAAGTACTTTAGCTGTATCTTCGATGCTTTCACCCCGACCAATTTGGGTACTCGATTGATCCAGGATGAGGGGATTTCCCCCGAGTTCACGAATACCTACTTCAAAGGAGACCCGTGTTCGTGTGCTTTGTTTGTAAAAAAGCATTCCCCAACTTTGACCGGCAAGATCCTTTGTTGGTCGCTGAGCCCGGGTATTTTTCAAATCGAAAGCGTTGGCAAAGATTTGCACCACTTCTTCTTTTTGAAAGTCATTTTCCTGTAAAAAGTTTCTCATAGCAAAAATATTTAGTCCAATTTGATTTGGGCGAGTCCGGACCTTAAAATGTTGAGCGCTCGCAAAATCTCATCATCTTTTACGGTAAGGGGGGGGAGCAGACGCAAAGTATTTCTCGCAGCACCCACCGCAATTAAACCGTTTTCCCGAAGGTTGGCAACGAGGAGAGATGGATCAAAAGTAAGGCCAAGACCAAGCATCAATCCTCTGCCTTTAATCTCGGTAATTTTCTGGGGGAATTGGACCGCGAGATTTTGCAGTCCAATTTTAAATCCTTCCCCTTTTGTCTTAGCTTGTTCGATTAAATTTTCATTCTCGATAACATCTAGCACCGCATGAGCCGCAGTGCAGGCTAGGGGGGAGCCGCCATAAGTTGTTCCATGACTACCCGGAGTAAATAGTTGGGAGTGTTGTTGATCTACCCAAATCGCTCCAATGGGGAAGCCCCCGCCCAATCCTTTTGCCATGGCGATTGCATGTGGTCTAGTTCCCGATTTTTGGTATCCCAAAAATTCACCTGTCCGTGCTATGCCCGCTTGGACTTCGTCCATGAGAAAGAGGAGATTGTGTTTTGAACAAAGAGTTTCCAACCCCAAAAGAAACTCGTCGCTAGCGGCTTCTAATCCGCCTTCTCCTTGGATGGACTCGACAAGTATAGCAACGGTTTGACCGTCTATAGATTGTTCGAAATCACTAAGATCGTTGTAACGGCAAAATACAAAACCCGGAAGGAGCGGTTCAAATCCCTGCCGATATTTGATCGATTCGGTCGCGGATAAAGCTCCAAGGGTACGACCGTGAAATCCATTGGTCGCAACGAGCACCTTCGACCGCTTGTTTTTTGTTTGATTACCATGCAAGCGGGAAAGTTTGATTAAAGCCTCATTCGCCTCTGCACCACTATTACAAAAAAGGATTTTCCCGGGACCGATTTTTTTGACCAGTCTTTCAGCGAGTGAAACCTGCTCGGGGATAGAAAATAAGTTAGAGCAGTGAACGAGTTCGGCACTCTGTTGCTGGATATTTTTCACCCAGTGGGGATGGCTGTGTCCAAGGTTGGTAACGGCAATTCCTGAAGCAAAGTCTAAGTACTCTTTACCTTGAGAGTCCCACAGGTTGGATCCCTTCCCCCTGACAATTTCCAGGGGCGGTGGGGCATAGTTTCCGATAAGGAATTCTTGATGTTTTGGAAGATCCATCTATTCAGGCATGGACAATTTCCGTACCAATCCCCTGATCGGTAAAGATTTCCAATAATATACTGTGCGGCATCCTACCATCGATAAAGTGAACCCGGTTGACGCCTGCTTTTAGAGCTTCCACTGCACTGGTAACCTTTGGGAGCATGCCGGCGGAAATTACCCCTGCCTCTTCTAGTGGCTTAACCTCGCTAATCGCCAGGCTGGAAAGAAGGGTTGAGGGATCCTCTGGATTCCTCAGTAATCCAGGTACGTCAGATAAGTAGACTAGTCTACGAGCCCCAAGAGCCATGGCGACTTGGGATGCAACATTGTCCGCGTTTACATTGTAACAAACGCCTTGGCTATCCGATGCGGTGGACGAGAGAATTGGCATTTTGCCCGCATCCAAAGCCTGGATGATGGGATCGGTATTAACCTGGGTCACCTGACCGACAAAGCCTAAATCGTTCTTGGATTGAAGTTTTTCACAGGACAATACCCGCTTGCCGGGAAACCTTTGAACTTCACAGTCATGCGACGATACAAAGTCTGCGACCTCCCGGTTAACTTGTTCATTGAGAACTGAATCTACAGCATCGATGGTTTGCTCATCAGTTACACGGAGCCCGTCGATAAAATGTGCTTGAATACCTCTATTTTTTAATTCCCGGGTAATTGCTTTTCCTCCGCCATGGACTACCACCACCTTGATTCCAACAAAATTGAGAAAGACTAAATCTTTGGCCACGCCTGAACGCACTTCCGGATCAGGGGAGTCCATGAAGCTTCCCCCGTATTTGACCACAAAAATTGAGCCCCTAAATCTTCTAACATAGGGGAGGGCCTCCATTAAAATACGGGCCTTTGCCTGACTTTCTTCATATGCCACCATCAGTCTTATTCGCTTTTATTGTAGTTAACGTATTCTTCGCTTAAATCATTTGACCACAACACCGCTTTACCTGAGCCCGAGTTGAGGTGAATCTTGATAACAAAAGATTTTGCGGAAACGATTTCTTTCCACTTATGCTTATTTGAGGGGAGGGGCTTACCTTTTTCCACAGCGGGAACATCGTTGTACCATAGATCAAACTTTTCAAAGTCAAGGCCGACCCGTGCATAGCCCGCAGCATCGACAATTCTTCCCCAGTTCGGATCAGATCCATACCATGAGGTTTTAACGAGCAGTGAGTTGGCAATACACCTGGCCACAAGGTCGGCGTCTTGATCATTGGAAGCTCCATTCAATTGGAGTTCCACAAATTTGGTGACCTTTTCACCGTCCGTTACACATTTCCGGGCGAGGCAGGTACAAACCTGATCAACCGCTTCTTGAAATTTGGCAATCGTATCTACAGATTCTTTTTCAATATCTACCCTTGTTGATCCGTTAGCTAAAATAAGTACGCTATCGTTGGTACTCATGTCCCCATCTATAGTCATTCGGTTAAAGGAGTTATTCACTGCCTTATCCAAACACTTTTTGAGAAAGCTGGCAGAGGCAAAGGCATCTGTGGTCAGAAAGGCCAGCATGGTAGCCATGTTGGGTTGAATCATACCCGCACCCTTTACTGTTCCTCCAATGGTTACTTTTCCGGAAGAAGTTTCAATTTGAGCAGAGCATGACTTCGTCCGAGTGTCAGAAGTAAGGATTGCTTCCTGAAAAGCCTTGCCGCCATCCAATTCGTCAAGCGTATCCTGGCAAGCTTCAGTGATTCCAGCAGTTACTCGACTCATGGGCATCTGCACGCCTATTCGACCGGTTGAGCAAACCAAAATTTCTTTGGAGTGCACCTTTAAATGCCTCGCTGTTTCCGATGCCATTTTTGCGCAATCCAGGTCTCCCTGTTTGCCAGTGCAGGCATTAGCATTTCCACTATTTACTACAACGCCGTGAAAAACCTGTTCCTGTTCATTCAATAAATCCATGCAATATCGAACGGGGGATGCTTTGACGTCGTTAGTCGTAAATGTACCTGCTGCCGTACATGGCCGTGGAGAATAAATGATACCAAGATCTAATTTTCCATTATTTTTCCCCATGATATTGGCAGGCACTCCAGAAGCATAAAAACCTTGGGCTTCAGTTATGCCGTCACAGTCCTGATAAAACTTCATGACAGTCCGCAATCTTCTTCGTACCCGTTGCACAGGTTCATCGACTGTACAGCTTGACCACCCGCTCCTTTAAGCAGGTTATCTTCCGCGGAACAGATAATGTAACGATTGGTCCTGGAGTCTTCCTGTACGGCCAAGTCGATTCGGTTCGTTCCTACAACCCGTCCAGTTTCAGGCAGGTCTCCATTTTTAAGTATTTGCACAAAAGGCCTCCCGGAATAGGTATCCTCCCAACACTTGGTAATTAACTTAGCATGAAGTCCACCCTTGGCTCGTACGGAAATTGTTGTGCAAATTCCCCGGTTCATCGGACCGAGGTGCGGGTGAAATGATAAGACAATTGATTTCTGAGCAAACTGACTTAATTGCTCTTCAATTTCAGATAGATGTCGGTGTTTGGGAAGCCCGTAAACTCCTGCACTTTCGTTTCGTTCGCAAAACAAGAGATGCTCGGAAGCATTTTTACCAGCCCCACTAATTCCACTAATCGAGTTTACGATGATGTCGCTGGTCTCGATCAATCCCTTCTGTAGTAAAGGTGCAAGGGGAGTGATGATACTTGTTGGGTAACAGCCAGGAGATGCAATGAGAGGAGATTTCTCCCATGATAATTCATGGAGCTCGGGAAGGCCGTATTGTGCTTTCGGTAACCAATCAGGAGATATGGGTTTGGAACCATAATATTCCTGATAAAGTTTGGGGTCATTTAACCTAAAATCCGCAGACAGATCGATTACCTTTTTTCCAGCCTCGACTAAAGGGACTGCATATTCCGCAGCTGTACCATGTGGCAGAGCCAAAAAGAAAAGTTCGACCTCTCCGTTTAGCAAGCCTGCCAGCGAAGGATTAGTGAATTTCAGGGATTGACCAACTTTTCCAACCCTTGGAATTACTTGGGAGACAGACTTTCCAGCGTGTGCTCTTGATGTAATGGTGCAAAGCTCGATCTTAGGGTGTCGAATAAGCAAAGAGACAAGCTCTTGTCCGGTATATCCGGATGCTCCGATAATACCTGTTTTCATAGTCGTTGAAATTTGATGAGGAAAATTATAAAAAACAAACCCCTCGGTTGGAGTTCCGAGGGGTTAGGTAAAGGATGGGTAAGGAAATAAAAATTATCTCTTTGAAAATTGAAACCTTTTACGGGCCCCTGGTCGGCCGGGTTTTTTACGTTCGATTTTGCGAGGATCTCGTCGAAGATGACCTGCTTTTTTGAGAGGAGAACGAAGTTCACCATCCATCTTCTCGAGAGCTCTTGAAAGTCCGTGACGAATCGCCCCAGATTGTCCGGTGCCTCCACCTCCACGAACAATCACGGTGATGTCTAATTCACCAACTTTTTCAACAGAGACTAAAGGTCCGAGAACAGCTTTCTTTTGTTGCTCAGTTGAACAGTAGTCGCTGATGTCACGGTTGTTTATAATGAAATCTCCGGAACCTGGGCGTATGCGGACTCGAGCGGTGCTGGTTTTGCGTCGCCCGGTGGCAATAAATTCTTCTGTCTTTGGTTTTGCACTCATATTATAAATTAGGAAAGTAGAGGAGAGGGTTGCTGGGCTTCGTGTTCGTGTTCTTCCCCACGAAAAACTCGTAAACGTGTAAGCATGCCCGAAGAGAGTTTATTTCTGGGCAACATCCCCTTGACTGCATTGGTAATAATAAATTCAGGACGATTCTCGCGAAAATCAGCAACGGTACGGTATTTTTCGTTACCCATGTAACCTGAGTAGAACATATATTGCTTTTGCTCTTCCTTTGACCCGGAGAGTTTAACCTTCTCGGCGTTGATAACCACAACATAATCGCCAGTGTCGACATGCGGGGTATAAGTGGGTTTGTTTCTCCCCCTTAGTGCGTTGGCAATCTGTACAGCCAGACGCCCCAAGATTAGGCCAGAAGCATCAACAATCTTCCAGTCGTGGGTTACAGTTTCCTTTTTAGCCAGGGTAGTCTTCATCAAAAATAAGTGAAAAGATAAGAAAATGAATTAAATCCTGACCTTCGTCAACCGAACAATCGGATAAAAAATTGGAAGTGATTAAAATTGACCAGCACCGAGGTCATTCAATGTTTGGTCGTAAAACTTACTACCGTATCCCATGACACGGTCGGTATTATCAAAAACAACGGGCATGTAACGTTTTTCAACTTCCTTGTCGGAGAGGGTGCCTTCGTTTCCACCTTTGCGAATTTTGTAAAACCATACGCTGCCCCAATCGTATCCTTCCACATAATTAGCGATTCCAGATAGACTAAACACCTGTGCTTTGGTCATCCCAACGGAAAGCCCCATCAAGTTTTCGATATTTTTACTTACTGCAGCATCAGCGTCAGCAAAAGGATTTCCTCCACTGCGACCAAGTCCTCCTGAGCTTTTAAAACAACCAACCAAGGAAATGAGGCAACTAAGTGTGCCAAATATCAAAAATTTGCTAAAGTTCCTCATCATGGTAAATTTTTTACCTCATCCCGTACATTCGGGGCAATCTCAATTTACACGGTTCTTGAAATGCCCAAAAAATTACACGGTGGTAAGTTTTTCTAGGGTTTGATAACTGCGTGCTATCATCTCCCTTGGGTCATCCAAAAGATTAGCGGAAGCCAAAGCATTGTCCAAAAGTTGATTCGCTACCAGTAGGGCTGTTGGCTCATCTTTTTCCATGAGTTTGAATAACCCGTGAATAATCGCATGGTTTGGATTAATCTGGAATTTTACTTTACTAGCAGGCATTTCGCCTTCTGGACCCTGCATCATTTTCATGATCCGGCGGGCAGAAGCACCCCCCATCCCATCCTCTCCAACAACGCAGACGGGGCTATTGATTAATCGTTCGCCTGTTTCTACTTCGGATACGCGGTCTTCCAAGGATTGCTTGATCCACTTGGATAGCTTTTTTACGGCTTTTTCATCAAGGGCTTCACCGGTTGGTTCTTGATCTAATTTTTCTAGTTTTAATTCATCTGAATCGGCAGAAATAATTTTCTTTTCCTTAAATTCGCGCAGGGATTGCATGACATACTCGTCAACCGGTTCGGTAAGAAGTAGAACCTCATATCCGCGTGCTTGCAGGGCTTCGAGGTAGGGACCTGATTCAATTGCTTTACGGTTTTTTCCATAAAGAAACAAAATATCTTTTTGATCTGCAGCCATTCGATCAATGTAGGCTTCCAATCCGGTAAGTTTACCGTCCTCAGCTGCCGTGGATTCGAAACGCAATAACTTGGCCAAATCATCCTTGTAGGTGAAGTCAGTTGCCACACCTTCTTTGAGAAGTACTCCATATTCTTTCCAAAACTCCAAAAATGTGTCCTCTTCTTTCTTCGCTTGTTCATTAAGAAATCGAAGGAATCTTTTGGTCAAAACTTGGCCTAGTTTCTTGAGCAGTTCGCTATCCTGCATGGTCTCTCTTGAAACATTCAGAGGAATGTCAGAACTATCAACCACACCTTTTAAGAATCTCAACCATTCTGGAAAAAGGCTTTTTGGCTCTGCATCAATTAAGACTTTCCGGCAGTGTAAGGCTACTTTGTTCTCGCTTCTAAACATCCCCATTTTTTCCATGTTTCGTTTGGGTACGAAAAGTAGGGAGTTGATTTCCAGTGGGGCGTCAGCACTGAAGTGCAAACGCATCAATGGCGAATCGTAGTCATTGGACTGGAACTTGTAGAACTCTTCGTACTCTTCGTCCTTAATCTCTGATTTCGAGCGCAACCAAATGGCATCCACCGTATTGACCTTCTCACCATTTACCGAAACGGGGAACTGGACGAATGCAGAGTATTTTTTGACAATATCCTTGATTCGATCCTCTTTCGAAAACTCTTCAAACTCGTCCTTTAGTTGAATGACGATCTTAGTTCCTCGGCGCTGTCCATCGGTTTTATCAATTGAATATCCACCACTACCATCGCTTTCCCAGCACAATCCTTCGCCCTCTTTTTGCCAGGTGCGAGTGTAAGCCTTTACTGAGTCCGACACCATAAATACACTGTAAAATCCAACTCCAAACTTTCCAATCAAGGACTCATTCTTTTCTCCTTCGCTTTGCAAAGCATTCAAGAATTCCTTCGATCCGGAATGGGCAATAGTACCTAGGTTTTTAACTAATTCCTCTTCTGTCATCCCGATTCCAAAATCCTGGATAATCAACTGTTTTGCTGAATCGTCAGTACTCAGGTTGATTTCGAGTTCTAAATTGTCATCAAGAATATCTTTCTCCGTAAGTTGAGTACGACGTAATTTTTCGAGTGCGTCGGATGCGTTAGAAATTAATTCGCGAACAAAGATTTCCTTATCTTTATATAGCGAGTTTACAACAATATCGAGAACCTGCTTGGTCTCGGCTTTGAATTCATGAGTGGTTGCTTGTGTCATGGTAAAAAGGATCAATTATGGATTATTTAAAAGAGAGCTTCAAGGAATTATCACAGATGTGTAAGTTTATGATATATTATTTTTTGATTTTTTTAGTTTTTTTCGGAAATGTTCATAAGCCTGGTTGATCTCCTTGGCTTTTTTTTCGGCTACTTCCTGAATCTCAAATCCAAGGGCTGAAACTTTGTCTGGGTGGTACTGAGCAATAGCAATACGGTAAGTTGCCTTAACTTTAGCGAAATCTTGAATCGCATCCTTTTCCAAACCAAGGACTTCGGCCATTTCAAGATCTTCTACTTCAGGAAAGAAGGCTTTCTTTGCCTCCTTGGTTTTATCTGAATTGTCTTCTTCGGATTTGCTATCTTCTTCAGTTTTGGTCTCCGTTTCCTCTTCTTCCTCTGGAATAAAATTCTCAGTTTTTTGCGGCCCCTCATTTTCTGGGCCCATTTTTTGGTAATTTTCGGAACCCATCGATCCAGCCCCTTGATTCTCTTTTGTCCCTTTTTTGTTTTCAGGTTGGATACCTAGAAAAAAGTCGAACCGCCAGAGCATCCACCAGCAGGAACAGAAAATTACAGCCCATGAGATCTTGGCCAGTCCATTGGTTATTCCATTGGGTGCCCACCCGGTTAAGTTTCTCCAACCCGACCAATCGTGATAATGGGCAAACAAAGAAGTGCTAAAATAGTGGGCGGTGAGGTAGGACAGTCCGAGTGCGAGAATTCCGCCGTACAAAGCCGTACTTGTCCAAGATTTTGCAAACATCAAAATTTTAATGGGGGTATCTGACCAGAGCAGGTTTTGTAAAAATAAAGAATTAACCCACCAAGAATGATGTAGATCCATCTTTTCGCCGTTTTTTTTTCTTTCATCAAGGGAAGATTCGAATAAATGCTAAGCGGAAGTGGTGGTAGGGGTCGGATTCGAACCGACGAACGCCGAAGCGGGCGGATTTACAGTCCGCATCCTTTAGCCACTTGGATACCCTACCTTCAAAGGAAAGACGCATTATGAATCGGCTGGCCAAACTGGCAAGACGATAGTCGCATATAATAAGATTTACATCCTTGCTTGCTCAAATTTACTTCCACAGTTTTACTTAAATTGATGTGTCCTTTTAAAGGAAAAACCGTAGTTGGGATAACCGGAGGAATCGCCTGTGGAAAAACCTCTGCACTGGAAAGGTTTAATAAATTGGGGTGGGCTGTGGTTTCTGCAGATTCTCTCGTTGCCGAAATTTTGGCAACCAACTCCGAAGTTAAAAATAATATTCGCCAACGATGGGGTGGGGTGGGATTTGATTCTTTCGGAAATATTGACAAACCCGCGATTGGTCGAATAGTGTTTAAGAAAGATTCAGAAAGAAAGTGGATCGAGAACCTGCTTCATCCTATTGTTCGTTCCTTATGGACTACTTTCATTCAATCTTGTTCTTCTGAAAAGTGCCTAGTTGAACTACCTCTTTTGTTCGAAAACAATTTACACACTCAATTTACCTGCGTCGTTACCATGTATGCGTCAAATAGCACAATCTACCAGAGATTGTATCAGCGAGGCCTCTCCCTTGAAGAGGCAAACGCCCGAATTTCTTCTCAGTTGCCATTAGTACAAAAGGTAAATCGAGCTGATTTTGTCTTGTGGGGTGGTGGAACCAACGATTTTCTAAAACGTCAGGTAGATGCCCTTGCCCCCACCATTTTTTAATGTTTTTCCATTTACTTAAACTATCCAATGCCTGTTAAAAAAAGCACCCGTTCGTCCAAGCCGAAAGCCTCTTCAGGAAATGCTGAGGAACCGACTGTGGATTCCAAAAAAAAGAGTAAGAAAGCACCTGCGGACTCCCCCATTGTTCCAGTTGAGCAACCAGAATCTGATGCTCCTGACCGTCAACTCTTTTTCAGTACTGATGGCAGTGAGAGCGAAGAAGAAAGGCCTCGACCCGAAGAAGAGAATGAGGTGAAGAGTTCTGAGGAAAAGTCGCCCAACCAACCAATACCTGCAAAGCAAGAGAAAGCAGACGACGGAGGAGAGGGGAATCCTGTGCCAGCTAAGGGGAACTCGAATTCCCCGGGCCAGGGTCGTGGCAAACCCAATCACCCTAACCACCCAAGGCAACCGGGGCATCCACATTCTGCCCCTGGTCAAAAAAAGTTAACTTGGCAGGAAAAAAAGAAACTTCGAAAGAAACCCAAGTTTAAAAAGCCTCAAAGACTGCCCTACGAAGAAACAGAAGCAAAACCCTTGCAAATTGGTCAACTTCTTGATTCTGAGACATTAAAAACAGACGAAGAAATTGCCAAGATTCTTCAACCCTTACTGGAGTCGGGCAAGGATTGTCTGAACTTAGACGAATATCTTTCTTTAAACCTTACAGAGTTAACAGAAAAAATCTCAAAGTTATCTATCGAAGAAGATCTCCCTGCTGCACCTTTGCGTGAAGAGTTAGTTGATGCTCTTTTGGCTTTCTGTCTCAAAAGCGAAACCCCGGTGTCTCTTTCAGGCATTGTCCAGATAATGGAAGATGGACATGGCTTCATCCTTCAAGAAAAAGAAAACTACCGTCTAAAGTCTCAATCTGCTTTTATTCCGGCCCTTTTGGTTCGCAGCTATGGATTAAAAACTGGTCATTTTGTGAAAAGTTTAATTCGGGCAAAAATGGAAGAGTCCACCTGCCCGATTGTTTTACAAGTAGACGAAGTTATGGGAGTTTCTCCTGAGGAAGCCACGCGGGTAACTCCTTTTACCGAACTTACGCCTTACTATCCCCTTAAACGTATGTATCTTGAAACCCATCACGAGGTAGAGTGGGACAATGTCGCGATGCGGGTAGTCGACTTAGTATCTCCTGTGGGTTTTGGGCAGCGAGGACTGATTGTGGCTCCTCCAAGAACGGGAAAGACAATTTTACAGCAAGCAATTGCACGGGCTTTAAGACAAAACAATCCTGAGGCTCATTTAATTGTACTTCTCGTGGATGAACGCCCGGAAGAAGTTACCGACTTTCGTAGGCAGGTACCCGATGCTGAGGTCATTGCATCCACCTTTGATGAAAGTGCTGAGAGCCATGTACATGCTGCGGAAATTGTGATCGAAAAAGCCCGCCGCATGGTCGAACATAATCAACATGTTGTAATTTTGCTTGATTCCATTACCCGAATGGCCCGTGCCTACAATGCCACTATGCCCAACAGTGGGAAAATCCTCAGTGGTGGGGTGGAGGCGACCGCCTTGCAACGCCCTAAACGTTTCTTTGGATCTGCCCGTAATATAGAGGGTGGGGGAAGTTTAACAATTTTGGGCACAGCTCTGGTCGAAACTGGGAGTAAGATGGACGAAGTAATCTTTGAAGAATTTAAAGGTACCGGAAATATGGAACTCCACTTGGACCGCGAGCTTTCCAATAAGAGAATTTTTCCAGCTCTCGACTTTGAAAAAAGTGGTACTCGCAAAGAGGAATTGCTCTACCATAAAGACGAATTAAACAAAATTTATGCCCTTCGACGGTCGATGAAAGGAGTGCCTCCTGCCGATGCGATGGAGATGTTTATCCAAAGGGTAAAGAAGACAAAAAATAATCCGGAATTTCTAATGGGATTGGGTAGGTAACTTGTCCAGGCTTTTCAAACTTTTGAACTGATGAATGCAACGGAAGAATTTTTGACCGAAGCTTTTAAGGAACAAGGTTTAGCCAGCCAAGAGTTGATCGATCAGGTACTGGCAGAGGTAAAAGCCCAAGATCCTGGTGAAACCTCTGGTGATGAAGGTCTGGATTTCATGAATTTGCTACTTGGTAAGTTGGAACTGTCCAAAGAAGAGGTAGTAAATTTCCTTGGCTCGGAGTTGGATATGGAGGTTGTAGACATGGCAGGGGTAAGCCTGACCCCGGAAGTTATTGGCCTGTTAAATTCCGAGCATGCCCGGTTCTATGAGGCCATTCCTTTGGGGACAGATGGTGCCTCTATTGATGTTGTATTAGGCAACCCTATTGACCAAGACGGTATTGATAACCTCGGTCACTTGTTTGGGAAACCGGTTAACCCTAGGGTCGCTTATCGGGCAGATGTACTCGAATCAATCAATCAGCTTTACGGTTTGAACGAGAAGGAAAAGGAGAAGGATTTCCTCGACGGGTTGGGTGGCGGAGATATTCAAATTGAGGACAATGTCCGCCCGGAAGATGTTAGTGAAGAAGATGCCCCTATAATTAAATTTGTCCATTCTGTCATTAAGGATGCTTTAGAGAAACGGGCATCTGACATTCATATGGAACCCTTGGAGAAAAAATTTCGCATTCGTTTTCGCATAGATGGCAAATTGATTGAGCAGCAGGACCCTCCCAAGCGTCTTCAGCCTTCAATTCTATCCCGAACCAAGTTAATGGCCAATGTCAGCCTGGCCGAAAAGCGTGTACCCTTAGACGGGAGAATCAATGTAAAAGTCGGCGAAAAGGTAATTGATCTGCGCGTTTCCACGCTACCCACTGTGCATGGAGAGAGCATAGTTATGCGGATCCTGGATAAAGAAAGCCTGAGCTTAGGACTTCCCCAGTTGGGTTTCTTTTCGGATGACCAGACAATCTTCGAGCAGGTTATTAATTTACCAGATGGAATTTTCCTCGTTACCGGGCCCACGGGCTCGGGGAAGTCGACTACTTTGTACTCCGCACTTAATGCCATTAACAAACCCGACCGAAAAATTATTACGGTGGAAGATCCAGTTGAATATGAAGTCCCTGGTATCAACCAAGTACAGGTCCGTGCGGAAGTGGGGATGACCTTTTCAGCAGCTCTTCGGGCAATGCTTCGACAAGCTCCCAATATTGTTATGGTCGGGGAAATTCGGGATTTGGAAACAGCGGAGATCGCAATTAATGCATCATTAACTGGACACATGGTTTTCAGTACCCTTCACACCAACGATGCTCCGAGCGCGGTTTCCCGATTGGTTGATATGGGAGTGAAGCCGTTTCTCGTTTCTGCCTCACTGCGGGCCGCTCTTGCCCAACGATTGGTGCGTGCCATTTGTCAAAACTGCAAAGGTCCTTACGAGCCCAATTCTGCAGAATTGGCGGTCTTAGGGATTAATGAAGAACAAGCAGCAGGAGCCAGTTTTATGAAGGGCACAGGTTGTCCAAAATGTGGAGAAAAAGGGTACCGGGGAAGAAAGGGAGTATTTGAAATTTTTGTGGTGAATTCAGAGATCGAGGAGATGATTTATAACAATGTGAGCATTGTTGAATTGCGCAACAAGGCTAGGGAGATGGGGATGCGTTCGATGCGTAACGATGGATTCCGTAAGGTCTTGGCTGGTGTCACTACTTTGGATGAGGTCTTGATGGTAACGACCGAAGAGGAATAAGTAGGTATGCTATACCTCGATAATAATGCTGAAATTCGCGACCTCTTTCGTGAAGTCGATGGAGTCTCCCAACATGGCCTGGATGAACTCTTCGATCAAGATGTAGTCGAAGGGAAGCGTTCTTTTGCAGATGGCGTAATAGAAGCAGGAATTATTCGCCGGGAAGATTTGTTTGCCTTAATTTCCCAGTACCTCGGGTATGAATTACAGGCTGGCGAACCCGGCGAGGTTGAGTCCGATGTGCTCTCAGTTCTCCCTCAGGAAACCGCCCGACAATACGGCGTGGTTCCGCTATATCTTTCTGACCAAGGTATCCACCTTCTCGCACTCGATCCATTTAATGCATCCATTATTGATGATCTCACTTTTGCTCTAAATCTTGAGGTGTTGATCGTTGTTTGCGATCCCGTCATGGTTGCCGAGCTGATTAACCGGTATTATGGAGCAGATCAGGCATCGATGGATGATCTGTTGGCCGATACCGGACTCGATAAATTTGCAAACTTGGACGATTCCAAGGAGGGAGATCTGGTGGATGCAGCCAATGAGACTCCAATTATCCGTTTTGTTAATCTAGTTATTCAGCAAGCCATTCGGGCTCAGGCTTCCGATATACACTTTGAACCTTTCGAGGATGAATTTCGTATCCGTTACCGAGTAGACGGTGCTCTCTACGAGATGTCCCCTCCTCCTAAGAGTTTGTCCCTACCCGTTATCTCCCGCATTAAAGTGATTTCTGAGTTGAATATTGCTGAGCATCGCATCCCCCAGGATGGCAGGATTAAGATGACGATTGAGGGGCGGGCGGTTGATTTGCGGGTATCTACCTTGCCCACTCAATTTGGAGAAAGTGTGGTGCTTCGAGTCTTGGATAAATCCGCGGTTAATTTGGATCTTGATAATTTAGGCCTTCCCGAAAATGTAAAATCAGGAATTCGCGGAGCGGTGCGCCGTCCAAATGGTATTTTTATAGTTACTGGGCCTACTGGGTCAGGCAAGACAACGACTCTATACAGTGCATTGCGTGAAGTTAATGAAATTGAAACCAAAATTCTCACTGCAGAAGACCCGGTGGAATATGAGATCGAGGGAATTATGCAGGTTCCCGTTAACCACCAGGTCGGTCTCGATTTTGCCCGTGCCTTACGAGCTTTTCTCCGGCAAGATCCCGATAAAATTATGGTCGGAGAAATTCGAGATATTGAAACTGCCCGGATTGCAGTTCAGGCATCGTTGACCGGACATGTCGTTCTCAGCACCCTCCACACCAATGACGCTCCAGGTGCAATTACCCGTTTGATCGATATGGGGCTTGAACCCTTTCTTCTTTCGGCGTCCCTTGAGTTTATTCTCGCCCAGCGTCTGGTCCGCAGAATTTGTTCAAGTTGTAAGCAAGAATTTGATCCCAAAAATGAAATGTTGCAAAACCTCGGACTTATCCGCAAGGATTTGGGAGATAGGAAGTTTTACTTTGGATCTGGATGTGATGATTGTAGCAATGGCGGATACCGTGGCAGAACCGGTCTGTTTGAGATGATCAAGGTTGGAGATAGTTTCCGTGAATTGATCAATTCTGGAGCCGCGACTTTAGTGTTAAAACAACAAGCGATCGAACAAGGTATGCGTACCTTGCGGGAAGATGGATTACGTTCTATCTTAGATGGTGAAACTACAGTCGAGGAAGTCTTGAAATATACCTAATTTCTGGTCACAGTAATTTTAGAGATGGCAATTTTTGAATATGTAGCAACGGATGCAACGGGAAATTCGGTCGAAGGAACTTTCGAGGCTAGTAATGATCAAGATGCCCGTAATATTCTTGCCCAGTACAACCTGCAGCCGACGAGTTTATCTCAGCAGGGTGTTGCACCCGCACCCACTGCGGTCACCCCTGCCATGGGTCTGGGTGGAGAAAATTCTTCTGCATCAAGTACCGCGGTCAAGAAAGGTAAGAAATCGAGTAAAACTAAAAAGAAGAAAAAAGGAAGTCTTCTAGATATTGAAATTGGGGGTGGTCCAAATAATGAGGACATCTCTGTTTTTACTCGTCAAATGTCTACATTAATTCAAGCCGGCCTTCCCCTTTTGCGCAGTTTGGAGGTCATGATTAAGCAGCAGGAGAAAAAACCAAAATTTAAGAAAATGCTCGAATCTGTTGCAGAAAAAGTATCTTCGGGTGGTACCTTGTCTGATGGTTTAGCGATGTATCCAAAAACCTTTGATAAATTGTATGTTAATATGGTCAGGGCAGGGGAGGCGGGAGGCGTGCTCGATCTTGTACTTACCAGGCTTGCTCAATTTCAGGAGAAATCTATTCGAACGATTAAAAAAGTGAAATCCGCTATGATCTATCCGAGTGTGATCATGTTTGTGGCTGTGGGGATTGTTACTTTACTCATGATGGTGGTGGTTCCACAGTTCGAATCGATTTTCGAACAAATGCTCAGAGGTGCTCCTCTTCCTGGCCCTACTCAAATTGTGGTGGATATTAGTGATTTATTTTCTTCCAACCCCATTCTGGTGCTGGGAGGAATGGCCGGTTCGATCATGGGGGTTGTTTTGCTTAAAAAAACCAAGCAGGGCTCGAAGGGGTTTGACTGGCTTGGCTTGCATGTGCCTGTGGTCCGGGATGTGGTAAGCAAATCAAATGTTTCACGGATTACCCGTACTTTTGGTACGCTTCTCAGTAGCGGCGTGCCCATTTTACAGGCATTGCAAATTACTGGTGATACCTTGACGAATTTTTTCTTTGTAAAAGCGATGACTAATATTCACAACGCGGTCAGGGATGGTGAATCCATGGCCGTACAAATGGATAGGGAGCCCGTCTTTCCCACCATGGTCACGAGTATGGTGGAGATTGGTGAAGAGACGGGCGAATTACCAGACATGCTTACCAGGATAGCTGACAATTTTGATGAGGATGTTGACAACGCGGTGGCCGGAGTAACCTCCCTGATCGAGCCTGTCATGATCGTTTTCCTCGCAGTTGTTGTCGGGTTTATTGTGATCGCACTGTTTTTACCCATCGTCTCGATTATCGAGAACCTGGGATAGGGTCATTCTTTCTGCTGCCTGATCCAGGCTTCGGCCTTGGTCGGGTCTGTTTGCAACCATGCATCTAGTGCCCGATCAAGAGCTTCTTTACGCATAGCTGGATCAGATATGGACTGAGCCCACCCAGCTGCTCCTTCGGGGTTTCTTCCCTGAATTCGAGAGACGAAATTTGCAATGGCTGGATCAAGCTGAGGGGAGAGAGGTTGGGTGTTTAGCCATTCAGCCGTAGCCACTGGATCAGTCAATGCCCACCTTCCTGACAATTCCGCCATGGCATGCCTTTTTCTTTCTGGGTTGGTCAAATTGTTTGTCCACTCTGCAGCCGCCTCAGGGTCCCTGCTTGCCCACTGGGCGATAAGGTTTTCTGTTACCCGATCTGCACCTGGTTCGGGTGCCATCGATTTTGCCCAATTTGCGGTAGCTTCTAAATCTTGCCGAGAAAGCTTGGCACCTATCTGTCCAAGCACAGTTTCCCGCATTCTGGGATCGTCACTCGGGTAATTTTTGGCCCATTGAATTGCCTTTTGAGGGTCCTGTTTAGCAAATCTTTCGGCGAGCAAACTGGATGCCTGCCAACGGGCAGTTCCTGTTGGCAAACTAAGGAATAAACGATTGGCCGCATCCAAATCCGTTTCCATTAAGCCCTTCACAATTCCAACCAATAAGGGGTTATCTCCTTTCTTCTGCCCGGAATGATTTGCTTGAGCCCATGCAATGGCGGCTTTCTCATCCCTTACCGCCCATCCAGCAAGGGCTTCTGAGATACCAAACCTTTTCTCACTTTTGGCATTCAACGAGTTTGATGCATAGGAAAGGGCACCTTCAGGGTCAAAATTTACCCAACTGCGCATAAGTAACTTCATTTCTAAATGCCTCCCATAACCCTCGGGTAATTCCTCAAAGGCTTTAACCACCTGCTTGACATTGGAACGATCCATTGATCGTACGGCATCAAGGTACGACCCAAGCCGTTCTACAATGTCTCCACCTTGCATAATCCGTTGGAGGTTGGGTGGCATTGCCGGGTTTTTCTCGTATACAAATTCAGTTGATTTGCTCTTTTGTGCCTGGATTAGACTTCCCCTGTCATTTTCTTTTGGTAATGCATCTACTTGTTTTTTTGATACTGAAGAGGCTGAGGGGGGCGTCGTAAATTTTTCGACATTGGACCCCAAGTGAAGACCAAGATAAAAAACAAGTGCTAGCGAAAGTGCCCATGGAAGTCCAATTTTGATAAATGCATTCATTACTCAGAAAATACTAAGCTAGGCATGGAGAAATTTAGGAGCAAGCGGAACTTGCATGTTTACTCCCTGGTCCATAAAGGGCAGGGCAGTCAGAAAAGAATTAAAATTCTTTGGAGACGCTTAAACCAATAACGCGTGGAGAGCC
>NZ_CAXLML010000120.1:0-7131 GCF_964187505.1 Candidatus Chordibacter forsetii | reverse complement strand
TTCCCCGAAGAGGTGCAAGGTCAGAAATAAGTGTCTTGTTTAAATTCAATTCTTCTAGCGGACAGTCTGCAAGTGGGGACAAGTTTTCGACTTTTGATTTTTGAAGAAATAATTGCTCCAATGGTTTTTCAGAAAGCGGACGAAGGTCGAGAAGGTTGGTATCTGAGATGTCCAACTTGGTTAAAGGCATCGAGTGAGTAAAAGATAGGTTTTGAGCCGAGCATCCGGACAAGTTTAATTCCTCAATGGGTAAGATAGCTAAAGATTCAAAATCGGTTGATTTAGATTGAACCGCGGAAAGCCTTTTAAGTTTAAACCTTTTAAATTCTCGAAAAGGAAAATTGCACCCCCTAGGAAGGCACAATGCCTCCAGTGAAAAAGATTGAATATGTTCAGGGTCAAAGGAACAGACTTTAGAAAAGTCCAATTCCCTAATGGGGAGATGGGACAAGTTGGAGAGATTCGAGAATTGACGATCGGAAAGAAAGCGAACGCCCAGTCCCCCAGGTATCAAGAATACATCTGCTGAAAAACCTAAGTTTTGAAGTTCTCTGGAGCACGAAATTGCGATTTCTGGAAAAAAGCGAGTCTGTCCGCTTTTTCTTCTTTGCAACTTGGAGGTGATCACTCTGCGGTCAAAAACAAATTAAAGGCTTATAGTTAAATTAATAGAAGCTACTTTGATTGTTTTGTAGTTACTGGCTTGATAAATATATTTTTCCAACGAATTTCTCCGCCATGTGTTTGTAATTGAATTGGGCCTCGGTCAATTAAGCTTTTTGCCCGTTTCCAGTACTTGGTAAGAGGAGCCTTATCGACGACCAATTTTTCGTTAAGCCAAACCGTTACAATATTTCCAGTCATTATGACTCGAAATTGATTCCATTCTCCAAAAGGTTTATCAGCATGAACAAGAGGATCGCGACCGGGGGCTCCCTTGCCATTATTCCAAAGTCCACCGGATCCTTTTTTTGACCCGTGTTTCCATTTCCCTCCTGCCTCAGTAGTATCCCAGATTTGAACTTGGGGTACTCCTCGCAGGTAAATCCCACTATCCGCGAGCGGCACGGTTTTATAATCTAATAGTAACTCAAAATCAGCAAAGTTCTCTACCGTGGTCAGAAAAAGACCTTGTCCATCATTAACGAGTTCACCGTTTTCAACGCGCCAGTGTTTATTTATATTAACTAGGCTGTCCGCCCTTTTTTTAGCAAGTTTTTCTTCGGGTAGGTTAACCCATGTGGATGGGTCAATCGTACCGAGCCCCCACCAGCCATCCAAGTTATTCCCATTGAATAGGGCTTTGAAGCCTTTGGGTTGGGCATGCAAAGATTGCAGGGAAAATCCAATTAATAAAAATAGATAGAGTGTTGGCTTCATGAACTAACTTTATGGATTATCGAAGGCTTGCTGGCAAATTGGAAAAGGTTAAGAAATTACGCCAAGGGTAGAAAGTGATGACCTAAAACATATCCATGTTCTTGCAAATATTCAGAACTTTTTTTCCTAACACCTCTTGCTCCTGCCAAAATTAGGATAAAACATTGTTTGGGTGATGGAATCTGTTCAATCGGGATAATGGGTAAGGTTGCAATTTGTTTGTTCATTTTTTTAGGGTCTAGATCAATAAAGCCAGAAATCTTAATCCCCTCTTTTTTTAAAAGACTGAAAAGTTCCCTAGCTACTCGACCGGCTCCCCAGCATAGGATGATCCTTTCACCTAAGCTAAATTCTTCTTCCAACCATTTGCGTAAATACTTGGCTTTAACTTTTTGAAATGCGGAAGGTGTATAGCCTAAATTCGTTCGGGAAGCTCGTTTGGGATGATCCCTCCATTTTAAAAGAACCTGCGGTAATTTTTCCATTACTACACCATGACCCATCCATCTTAACCAGAGTTCGAAATCCTCGGGTAATATGCCTTTTGCATAACCGCCATAACAATCGATCAGACTTCTACGGAAGATTATCGATGGGTGAGCAAATGGGCAGTCTACAAATCGATTCATTGAATGTTCCTCTGGAGTGAGGATCTCATTGGTCCACTGGACATACAATTCATACCCTTTCCTTTGGTTTTTAATGGCCTTGGGGAAAGGTTCAACTTGGCTAGATACTAAACCAACCTTTGTATTCTTATCCAAATGATCGACTTGAATCTCCATACGTTTTGGTTCCATAAGGTCATCACCATCCATCCTCGCAATTAAGGGGGATTTTGCTAGGTAGATAGCAAAGTTCAGGCAATCTGAGATGCCGTTGCCTGGGTTTTTAAAGATTCTTACACGACTATCTCTTTGGGCAAAAGTTTCTAAGATTTGATAGCTTTCATCAGTTGAATGATCATCAACTGCAATGAGTTCCCATTGTGACAGAGTTTGTTGTAGAATCGATTTAAGGCATTCTTTTAAGAACTTTTCTTCGTTTCGAACTGGCAGCACGATCGAAACTTTAGGAGGCATGCCTTTTTTGATCTTAATTAGATGATGATATTTGCCGAATCGCTTCGTAAACGGTTATACCAACGGAAACTGCAAGGTTTAGGGAGCGCAATTCGGGGGCGTACTTTGGAATGGTTAATCGGTTTCCTTCGACCCATTGATGTATGTAATCAGGAGCACCAGCACCCTCTTTTCCAAAAATTAAACCATCTCCGCATTGAAAACTTGCATCCCAGATAGTTTTTTTTGCATGAGTACTTAAGAGATAAAGTTTACTTGGTCGCTTGGGAGATTTAATGAAATCATCCCAGTTCTGATATTCATTAACCTCAAGGGACTGCCAATAGTCCATTCCTGCTCGCCTTAAATTCTTGTCGTTGATTTCAAAACCTAGAGGATGGATGAGATGAAGTCGGCAATTGGTAAAGGCGCAAAGCCTTCCAATGCTTCCAGTATTTTGAGGTATTTCAGGCTGGAAAAGAATTACATCTATCATCGCTTGAGAGAATTTTTCATTGCTTGATCAGCTTCTCTTTGGGCCACTCTCTTTTTTAAATCCTGCCTCTTATCTCTTTGGTTTTTACCCGTGCCCAATGCCAATTCACATTTGATTAAAGCACCTTTGAAAAAAAGCTTTAAGGGAACAATTGTTTTCCCCGAAGCTTCGACTGCTGCTTTTAAACGATCTAATTCTCTACGGTTTAAAAGTAATTTCCGGGGTCTTGTGGGTTCATGATTGTTTTCATTACCAAAAATATATTCGTCAATATAAGCATTGTACAAATAGAGTTGATCTTTATTGAAACGGGCAAACGATTCGGAAATCTGAGCCTTACCATTTCGAATGGATTTTACCTCTGTGCCTTGCAATTCAATACCAGCCACCATTTTGTCACCAAGTAAGAACTTATGCCTAGCTTTTGAGTTACTGAAGGAGGGCAAACGGTCAGCAATCTTTTTCTTGCCTGCCATGTTAGGTTATTTGGCGAAGATTAAACTACAGGTAGTTTTCCCATAGTCGTCTACTTGACTTGATCAGTCCTCGGAGTCTTCGTCCCAGGGTTGGTATGTGATTTTGCCTTCGATAATTTCGCGAAGTGCAACATCTTCCGGTTCTAATTTCTCCAAAGATTCGATCAGAGGTTTGCTCCCATGCTTTAGTTGCTTGGAGCGTCGAGAGACCAAGTTGATGAGGGCGTTAGGGTCCTCGACGATGGTTTGGGCTTCTTGTAGGTATTCGTCTCTCACAATTAGATTAGGTAATTAGATTTGTGCAAAAGGGTTGAAAGTTAGGGGAAAATGTGAAATTTGCAATGTATTTCTATTATGAAAGGCAATAACAATACAATTATGATTGGTAAGACGACTGTATCATCAAAAAAGGATGCTGAGAATATTGTTCGTAAACTTCTGGAATCAAATCTTATTGCATGTGGAGAAATTGAAGGCCCAATTTCAACTATTTATCGATGGAACGAAAAAATTGTTGAGGATAAGGAATGGAGAGTAACTGTGAAGTTCCCGAAAAATGTAGATCCGAAAATACAAAAAGAGGTTACTGAAATACACCCATATGAACTACCTCAATGGATAAATTGGGAGGTCGAAACTAGCCAAGATTTTAAAACTTGGGTAAGCTCAAAAGCTTCCCCTTAACTCGAGTGAATTATTCCTCTGGTTTTGTCTTAATTAAGGAAACGACGCGATCACCTTTTTTCCACTGTCCACGTTTGCGTAGCAACTCGACACGCTCAAAGCGCTTAAGTACGTTTCTGTTCTTGGACAGTCCTCCTGGAGGACTAAAACTTGGATGTCTGCTCATAAGTATATTTAATTATTGGAAATTGTATAATAATTCAAGTGAGAAAAAAGAATTATGCAGTTGCACCTATTGGTTCTGCTCCAGGTTCGATAGAGTCTTGTTCTTTCTCTGTTGTATCATTTGCTGATTCGCTTGAATCCTCGTTCTCCTTTTCCTCAGAATTTTTTTCTGAGGATTTAGTTATTTCAGAAATGATTTTACCATGATCGATTATTTCGTGGATGTGTTTTCCTTCAACTGTTTCGAATTCGAGCAGTGCATTTGCTGCTGCGTGCAAGGACTCAATATTTTCGGTAAGGATTTTTTTAGCTCTGTCGTATTGTTGGTCAATGATTTCTTTGATTGAGGAATCAATCTTTCGAGCCGTTTCTTCGCTGTAATTTTGAGCCCTGCTAAGTTCCTTGCCCAAGAAGACTTGATCCTGTTTATCACCAAAAGAAATCATGCCTAATTCACTCATTCCCCAGTCACAAACCATGCTGCGAGCAATGTTTGTAGCCATGCGAATATCTCCAGCAGCGCCACTGGTTACATCTCCGATTTCGATTTCTTCTGCAGCCCGGCCTCCCATTGCACAGCAGACTTGGTTAAGCATTCTTCTTTTGCTGTGATTTAAAATATCCTTTTTAGGCGTGAACATTGTGCTTCCAAGGCTTTGTCCTCTTGGGATAATGGTAACCTTGTGTATGGGAAGTAAACCATCGTCAGTTTTTGCCTGAACGATCGCATGACCGGCTTCATGGTAGGCAATTATTTTCCTATCCTCGTCATCCATGACCCTGCGGCGCTCGCGACCAAAAGAGATTTTTTCTCTGGCATCATCAAGGTCTATAGGTTCGACATGTTTTTTGCGTCTGCGAGCTGCAATCAATGCACCTTCATTTAGAAGGTTGGCAAGGTCTGCTCCCGAAAAACCAGCAGTTGCACGGGCCAAGGACTTGAGTTCAACCTCTTCTGATAGTTTAATTTTTTTGGCATGCACTTTGAGTATGGCGTCTCTACCTTCCAAATCCGGAAGGTCGATCATAACCTGACGATCAAACCTACCTGGGCGAAGAAGTGCATTATCTAAAACATCCGGACGATTTGTTGCAGCGATGATAATAATACCTTCATGACCATCAAACCCATCCATTTCTACGAGCAAAGAATTTAAGGTTTGTTCTCGCTCGTCGTTACCTCCGCCAAGCCCGGCACCCCGTTGGCGACCAACAGCATCAATTTCATCTATAAAAATTAAGCATGGTGCATTTTTCCTTCCCTGTTCAAACATGTCCCTAACACGGGCTGCTCCGACACCAACAAACATTTCTACAAAGTCTGAACCGCTTATACTAAAAAATGGAACATCTGCTTCACCGGCTACAGCCTTAGCGAGTAGGGTCTTGCCTGTACCTGGGGGACCTACCATGAGGACGCCTTTGGGGATTTTTCCTCCAATCTTACGAAATCTCTTCGGGTCTTTGAGGAAATCAACAATTTCAGAAACCTCTTCCTTGGCTTCGTCGCATCCAGCTACATTATTGAAAACAATTTTTTCATTTTCGCGGGTAAGTAACTTGGCTTTGCTTTTGCCGAAGCTGAGTGCACCCTTTCCTGCCATTCTCAATTGGCGCACAAAGAGAAAGTAAAGAAGACCGATAATCAGAAGAAATGGTAAAAGGCTGAAGAGCAATTCCGTCCAAATAGTGCTTGAGGGTTCTTCGCGAAAACGGGTCCCCAGTAAATCCCTGAGTTCTTTGTAATCTGATTCTGTTACCCTACCCTTGACCACAAAAGGAAGGGTTTTGTACTGATTCTCATCTATTTCAAAAGCGGGATTTTGGATTTTCCCTTGGATAATATACCAGTCCTCTCCGCCTTTCGGGTCACTTTGGATAATGGCTTTGTCCACCCGATCCTGCTTGGCAGCTGTTATTAAATCATCAATGGATGAAATCGAGAGTTGGCTAGGTGTGATTTCTCCCGATTGGACCATGACAAGCCCGATGATAGCAGCAAGTACTGCTAACCAAATTAATAAAACCTTGGGCTGGAAGCCTTTAGCCTGCCCATCCGAATCATCTTTCTTATTGTTTTCCACAGCGATACAATCATGTGTCTGATTGTTGGTAAGTCAAACGGATTACCCGTAAGTCAGCCTTGGAAACCTTGGCGGATTCTGCTGGTGCAAAGCCTGGTATCCATATGATTTCCTCTTTTTGATCCAAGAAAATGGGAGTGTTCATTTTTTTAGCTTTCGACCACTTTCGGTCGATCATCCAATCTGATAGTTTTTTGCTTCCTGGCGATCCGAGTGGGCGAAACATATCTCCTTCTTTTCGAGATCGTATGAAAAGATAATCTGGCAAAGTTTTCAGTGAAATAAATGCTTCATTCTGAGAATTTACATGCTTTCCATCAATCAGATCAAGAATGCGGGGATTTAGCATCATTTGTTCTGCTTGGACACTTCCACCGCATGGTAGGTGTATGGAATAGCTAAAAGACAAGGCTGTCTTTGGGATAAGAGCTAATTCATCTGAATATTCGAACTCTATGAATCCCCCCCTTTTCCTCACGCTAAATTTTTCGGCCATTTGTAATACTTTGAAATTGGCATTTTTAATTAATTGAACCAACCGACCAGTTTTTGCACTTAAGGGTATTGGGGGAGTAAGTTTGTATTCAATTTCCTCTAACCACTTAATCAGGACTCTTCTTTGGATGGCACAAGGCAATTTTATCAAACCCTCAAAATCTAATTTTTCTCCAGCTTTGCATGCACGATAAGATTCATGGGCATAATGATCTAGAGCCTTTGAATCTTGGCTTAAAAGATCAACTGTCTTAGCAACCCCTTGCAAAAGATCTCGATCACTTGCTTCG
>NZ_CAXLML010000119.1:0-4105 GCF_964187505.1 Candidatus Chordibacter forsetii | reverse complement strand
GTAGATAAAAGGCTAAGTTCTGATTCTCTTTTGTCGGGAAATACGGTTGAGAGCGGGTCTAATGAAATTGCGTTGGCTATTGCCGAATTAGGTGAAGGAGATTTTATTAATAAAGTTTCTGTATTAAATGCCAATATGGGAAACACAATAGCGGATCTAAATGATAATCTCGATCATCAAAAATCTATAGAAACCTTACTGCTCGATCAAAGAAGAGCTGTTAGCTCGGTATCTATTGATGAAGAAGTTGCAGATCTTATGCGTTTTCAGCGTTCCTTCCAAGCTTCTTCAAAAGTCCTAACCACTCTTGATAAAATGTTGGAGATTGTAGTGATGGGACTTATCCGATAATGTTGAACTGATGAGAATACCCGATTTGAATGTCACCCAGTCCGTTACTCAACGGATAAGGGATTTGGACTTGCAGAGGTTTAAGTTAGACCAGCAGATTTCAACGGGGCAAACTATTACCCATGCAGAAGACGATGGTTCTAAGATGAGCCGTGTAATTCAGCTAGATTCTCAAAAAAGTAGACTTTCTCAATACCAGCGGAATGCATCTTATGCGACTGAGTTTCTGAATGCTGGGCATATGAATTTAGAAAAGTTGCGAGAAATTAACCAACGTGCCCAAGAAATTGCCCGTTTAGCAGGCGGAGGTTTAAATGGTTCTGGGATCGAAACTTATTCTTTGGAACTCGATCAATTAATTGACGAGACACTAAATCGAGTTAATTCCACTCACCGTGGAAAGTCATTGTTCGGTGGGCAGGAGCTAAAGCCAGATTTTGCTCATTCTGATGTTATTGTTGAGAAAGCAGAAATGAAAATTCTGGACTTAAATCAATCTTCCATTGGAGTTGGATCTCCTGGTGGCAAAAGATATTTGAAGCAAGGCGATGAGTTTGTTTTTCATGCAAACGGTAGAGAGTATGTTGTTCAAGCTAAGACCCCTGATATTTCCGAGTATATTTTATCCGATACATACAATAAAGGCGATTTGGTTAAGGTAACCCAAAAAATAGACGACTCTATTCTCGTTGATGGTCTCGAGTTTACAAGTATGGCAGACATACTTGCTAAATTAGACGATAAGGACTGGAGTAAGGAAAAGGTTGGAGAATTACAGAATGGATCAGCAGATATTTATCTCTTAGATTCCAAACAGATTGAACAGATTGCGGTTAGCCTTGGAAATCAACCTAATTTAGACTTCTTTCCTTCAACCGGAGGATATTTTGCAGCTGTTGAAAGAGAGGGTACTTTTTATTTGGAACCTGCCGAAAACAGAATTGAAAACTGGCGTCCAGACAAGATCTATTCTTCGGGTGATCTTGTTCAGTGGGGTTTTGAATATTTTAGGGCTTTTTCTGATATTGAAGCTGGAAAAGAATTTACTGAATCTAAATGGGAGAAAGTTCCAGCTGATTCAGTTTCTGAAATTTACACTCTTACCAGTAAAGAAGAAATATCCTACTGGGAAGCTGCCCTAGACAACATAGAAAACGAGATCCCAGAGACTAACAGTAATTCTTGGATACAAATTAATCCTAATGATTTTGTATCAAATGTTTCCACGGAAACGGCCACAGGTCTTATAAGAGATTTGATCAATTCAGATGGATATTTTTTGAGTGAATCTAAAGTTTATGAAACATTAGATTCTTTTGCTTTCGTCCGAGGAGCAAAGTCGTCAACAGAGCCTCACGACCATGATCTTTCTTTATCCGCAAAAGTTGCTTCCAATGGACAACTACAGGTTCGAGGCACCGTGGGTAAATCATTTAATGCCTCAGCAGAATATATTTCAAAATACGATACGAATAGCTACTATCCTGAGCAATTAGAAGATATGCTCGTGGCTAAAGGAAAATCTTTGTTTCCAGGAAAAGAGTACAGTTCTCTAACTACTGAGGAAAAAGATAGTGTTTGGAACTCTGTTAAAAATGAAAAACTTCATTGGCAGATTAATGTTACCCAAACTTATACTGATCCCGCCTCTCAGATCGACATTGCTCTTGCAGAACCGTGGAAGCGACTGAATATATACCAATTAGGAGATGTAGTCCAACACAACGGGAAACTTTGGGAGTCACTCGGCAACGAAAACTTTAACCACGATCCTACTCAAATAGGTTCTGATTTCTGGAAAGATATGGGAAGTAATTATTCCGGAGATCGTGAAGACTGGAATATTAAAAGTACTGGGACAGAAACCCGTTTTTATTATTCAGGTCCAGATGGTAGGCTATTCAGTGATCGATCTGATGCGGTAAACCACAGCTTTGATATCCTCTTTAATTCAACAAGAAATTACACCGACCAAAATCAATTATATCTAGACGCAGATAATCTTGTCACAAAAGTGGCGTACCCAGTTTCTCGTTTTGAAGCCGATGCATCTAACTCAGAAGGTATCGTGTATTTTGACGCTACAAGTCAATCCTATCGACTCGCGGCTTTGGTGGACGGTCAACCTCAAATTGGGGGTTCTTTTGTAAAAGGTGCCTTAAATGATTCTTCCTCTACAGATTTGAATCGTGGAGATGTGGTTCAATACAGGGGATCTTATTATCTGACGGCGAATGTTCTTTCCCCGGAAGATGTTAATTCTGTTTATGGCTCCACAATCATTCAGGAAGCTGATATTGTCGGAGATCTTACAAGTTCAGTAGCAGTCGGCGAGAAGATATATGAAGAATCTACTGGTCGAGTGTACATGTTTCTTGGAGATGAACTTCCTCTCGAAGGAAGAGAGACGATATTGCAGGAGGGAATCGAACAGCCAATACGTAAGGGAGCCTTTGTCTATGATCCTAAATCTCAGACTTTTTTCGTTGCTCAAGAAAATTTAGATGATGCCAATACAGTTATCTTGGAAAATGAGAATGCATCCCTCGTCCCTGTAAATACTTTTTCTGCCGTTCAGGGCTCCGAGTGGTCAGCTGATATGCAATATCGAAAGGGCCAAATTGTTTTTCACAATGGCGTTTATTTCGAATGTCAAACTGACGGTAAACTGGATAATCAAGGTGGGGTGGTTGGTTTTAATAATAGAGATGATGAGGAACTACTTGGATCAGATGGCGATTATACCTTCACGATTGTAAGCCCGAGCGATCAGTTTTTTTATGAGAGCCCTGATGCAATTTCCCGCGAATCATTAGATCTTCGCCGAGCCCGTGGAGAGGCAATCAATAACAATGTTTGGTTGCCCGTTACTAAGGCGGTTAACCAAGTTTTATCCTTCGATGTAAATAATTTAGATGAAGCTTCCGTCAAGATTGAACTCGCCGGCCCAGCTGGTGTAGATGCACAGATTAAGGTTATGACCGATGTAAATGGAGTTGTCTCCGGATTGCAGGTAGAGAACCCTGGTCGGTATTTTTTCCCTGGTGCTAATGATGGAGCAGGGGTGGTTTCTATTCCAGAATCTTATCAAATTGCAGAGATTGTTTTACCAGAAGGTAATTCATTAAGAGCTAATATTATATGGGGTGAGAACCCAAATGATCCTGGTCCTTTTGTTATTACAGGATTTGATTTATTAGATACTGCAGTACTCGACGAGCCAATGGGTGCACAAATTGGTGATACTTATTCTTTTGCAACTGGTAAGAAAACCTTCTTGGACCACAGGGACAGTAGCGGGAACCTTGTTGGCGTGACTTACACAGGTTCTGATAAAAACGCTGAATTTTATGTTGGGCAAGGTAGTAAGATTAGTTCCTTTTTGAATGCAGAAAATGGAGGTACTGCTGAGCTGACTACGGTTTTATCTTCTCTAGTTGATCTTAGGAATGGACTTGCCAACACAGATATCGCTGAAATGACCGAGGTCGTTCAGTTAGCCGAAAAAGATCTTATTAAGCAAGAAGACTCGGTTATAGACAAAATAGGCTCACTTTCTTCTCTGATGGTTCGAATGAATACCGTTCGTTCGCATGACGAAGAATATTATTTGGAAATTGATCAACGTTTGTCAAATGACCTAGATGTAGATATCTCTGAGGCGATTATGCAACTAACCCGAGTTTCAACCGCTTACCAAGCGGCAATGCAGGTTGGTGCTCAATTACTTAATACTTCATTGCTTAATTACCTG
>NZ_CAXLML010000118.1:0-6160 GCF_964187505.1 Candidatus Chordibacter forsetii | reverse complement strand
GCTGCTTCTCTTCCTTGTCCAACTAAGTTTCCTTCAAACGAAATCCATGCACCTTTTTTTGTTAAAATGTTATGCTCTATTCCTAGATCGATTACTGATCCCGTTTTGGATATTCCCTCGTTGTACATGATATCAAATTCGCAGGCGGTAAATGGAGGTGCTACTTTGTTTTTAACCACTTTTAGTCTGGTTCTTGATCCAGTAACTGTTCCATTGGCTTCTTTAATCTGTCCAATTCTTCGTATGTCCATTCTTACCGAACAGAAAAATTTTAAAGCTCTTCCACCTGGTGTAGTCTCTGGGCTTCCAAACATGACACCAATCTTTTCCCTAATTTGGTTGGTAAAGATGCAAACACAATTTGATTTTGAAATTGCTGCGGTTAACCTTCTCATCGCTTGGCTCATCATACGGGCCTGTAAGCCAACCGTAGTATCTCCCATTTGGCCATCAAGTTCCTGCCTTGAAACTAGTGCAGCAACAGAGTCCAACACGATCACATCTATTGCACCAGAGCGTATTAATGTTTCAGTAATATTTAGTGCGTCTTCTCCACTTTCTGGTTGTGATACCATGAGGTTGTCTAAGTCTACCCCAACAACTTTTGCGTATTTGGGGTCAAGTGCGTGTTCTACATCCACAAATACGGCATTCCCACCTTTTCTTTGAGCTTCAGCAATGACACTAAGGCAGAATGTAGTTTTTCCAGAAGATTCGGGACCGTAAATCTCTAAAATTCTGCCTCGGGGCAATCCCCCAACTCCAAGAGCCAAATCAACAGCTAGAGAACCGGTTGAAATCACAGAGACATTCATTTTGGTAGCATCTCCGAGTTTCATCAATGCACCTTCTCCAAATTTTTTGTTAATACCTTGAAGTGCAAGATCGAGGTCCGACGTTGATTTATTGGAAGATTTTTCAGATGCTTTAGCCATGATAATTTTTAAAGGGATTTGAATAATTTGAGAAGTGTGCCATTGATGGCAAGAAATTTAGATAAGTTGCAATAATGAAACTGTGTCATTAACGAACAGCATTAAAGTAGAACTCTGAACATGGTTCTTGGCGAGAATGTTCTTAATCTTTAAGTAACATCTAATTAACTACTCTTACCAAGCATGTTTACTGAGCTGGTTATGAATATTAATAGAGAGACTAACGTTTTCATTTCGGTGAGCTTTGGTTTTCTTTAAATAATTCTTCCCCAATATCTATGTTTTCTGGAATGAGCCTCTCATGGTTACTTTTAAACTACGACCAAGGAAAGAATTAACTGTAGCAAATTTGATTTACCTAGGGATAGAATTTAATTGCAGGTGGTTTTTTGATCATCCTAATCTAGAATAATGATAAAACATGTGATTTGGGACTGGAACGGAACATTGGTAGATGATGTCAATTTGTGCGTTGATATCCTAAACCAGGTTCTTGTGGCTTACATGAAACCAACGATATCAGTTGATCTATACCGAAGAAAGTTTTTTTTCCCAGTTAACAAATTTTATGAATCCATAGAACTCCCAAGTTCTGGTACTGAGTACGAAAAATTGGCCAATGTCTATATCAAGGAATATCGCAATCGGTTCAGTGATTGTATGTTGCATTCCCGAGCACTAGAAACTCTTGAGGTGTTGAATAAACTCTCTATTTCACAAAGCATTCTTTCTGCGGGCGAGCAAAAGGATGTCGAGTCATTTGCTTGCTTTTTTAATGTAAAGCAGTGGGTACAGTGCATTGATGGAGCTAGTAACATAGAAGCAAAAGGAAAGGGAGATCGAGTGGCAGCTCACATTTCAAAGCTTAAACTTGACCCGAAAGATGTACTTTTGATTGGAGATACTTGTCATGATCAAGAAATTGCCAATTTAGCGGGATGCAAAGCAGTGCTTTACAGTCGTGGGCATGTCGATGCCGAAAGGTTGAGGCAATTTAAAGACCCTGTTATTGAGTCTTTGTACGATGTAATTAAGTGGGTTCGCGATTGACCGGTTTTTTCCGCTCTGTAGTTTAGTATTCTTCCTAATGAGCAGGGTCTTTATTAAAACTTATGGGTGTCAAATGAACGAGCGCGACTCGGAGGCTGTTGCCTGCAAATTGCTCGAATATGGCCATGAAATAACGGACGAGGAGGAAAAGGCTGATGTCATTCTTTTAAATACTTGCAGTGTTCGTGAAAAGGCAGAGCAAAAAGCAATAGGTAAGGCTTCACGCCTTCTGAATCGATCCTCAACTAAAAAAAAGCCAGTGGTTGGGGTTATAGGATGTATGGCTCAAAATCGTGGTATGACCTTGCTTGACGAGTTGCCTGGTTTGGGCTTGGTCGTTGGTACCCAAAAATTCCATCGTGTGCCTGAGCTGCTTGAGAGAAAAAGCTCCTCGGGGCCGGTAGTAGAACTCGGTGAAGAAATCGGTTCTCAAAACGAAATTAAGCATCATTTACATAAGGGGGATAGTCCAACTGCTTTTGTATCGATCATGCAGGGCTGTAACATGAATTGTTCATTTTGCATAGTTCCTAAAACTCGAGGGATTGAGAGATACCGATCGATTTCTGAGATTCTGCAAGAAATTGAGGAATTAACCCTTGTCGGGGTTAAAGAAGTCACTCTGCTTGGGCAAATTGTAAATGCCTACGGTCGAGGTCAGTTTGAGCGAGTTGATGGTAAGTCGCCATTTGTACAACTTTTGGAAAAAATTCATGAGCTACCAAAGATTCATCGTATTCGTTTTACTTCTCCGCATCCAATCGCTTTCGGGAACGACTTGATCGATGCGTTCGGTCGATTGCCTAAATTGGGGCAGCACGCTCATTTGCCTATGCAAAGTGGGTCGAATCGTATTCTAGAATCGATGAACCGACCTTATAAAATTGAGAAATTTCTTCACATTGTTGAAAGCCTTCGTGAAAAAGTTCCAGGAATGAGATTGAGTACTGATGTTATTGTGGGTTTTCCTGGAGAAACGCTTGAAGATTTTGAGCTAACTAAGAAAGCCTTTGTTCAGGCCGGATTTGAAATGGGTTTTATTTTCAAATACAGCGACCGTTCGGGTACGCCATCCGTCGAAATGGATGGAAAAGTCGAAGTAGATGAGCTTGAAAGAAGAAATCACGAGCTTCTTGACCTTCTGGAAAAACAGTCTCTTAGCTCCAACAGGCGAATGCTCGAGCAAGCGGTTGAAGTTCTAGTCGAGGGGGAAGCCCGCAAGGGTGGGGGACAGTTAATGGGAAGAACTAGATGTTTTCGGAAAGTAAATTTCGAGGGAGATCCATCTATGATTGGTGAAATTCGTATGATTGAAGTCACCCGGGCAACCCCTTACAGTCTTTTCGGCACTTTAACTAACTGACAAAACTCATACAATGAATCTTTTCCAGGCAAGTCTTATTACTGGCATTTTACTTACACTGGTTGGAGGAATGCTCACACGTCCAAAATCAAATTTCCGATCGGCGTTTCTTCGATTTCCTCGATCCAAGGCTTTTAGTATTTGGTTTATAGGAATTGCGACGACATGGTTTTTATGGAGACATGTGCTGTTTCTAAGCGAAGCTGACTTTGGCAATTACAAGCTGCTGATTGGAGGGGTTGCCATCGGTGTGGCCTTACTGTCTTTTGTTTATGCAGCAGACTTTCTAGCAGTCCGCGGTTGGGCTATGCTGGTGCTTCTTTTTTCTCGAGAGGTCTTGGATGCAGCATTTTTACAAGAAGCTCAAAGTCGGTTAGTTCTAGTTTCAATTGTTTATTTTTTCATTGTTGTTGCCTTGTATTTTGGAGCTTGGCCATACAGGATGCGAGATTTGATTGAATGGTTGAATCGGAAACCAGGTAGAATGGAAGTTCTTGGTTCCGTATTCTTAACTTCCGGATTATTGACTTCGGCCTTATCTTTTATTTACTGAATTTTCCCTTGCCAAAGTATGAGCTTAATTTTGGCAATTTCTGGTCCTGCAGCGGTAGGAAAAACCACCATTTGCGAGCGGTTGATGAAGGATTTTGGCGTTTCACTCAACCGCTTGGTTACGGCTACCACACGATTACCTCGTAAAGGAGAACAAGACGGAGAAGATTATTTCTTTCTGACTCAGTCGGAATTTGACCGTAAACTCTTGGAAGATCACTTTTTGGAACATGAAATCATTCACGGTAATAAATACGGAATCTTAAAACATAGCCTATTAGAAGCTCAAATACAGGGTGTCGATATCTTGTTAAATATCGATGTAAATGGATCGGCAAGTTTGCGCAGATTCTGTAATGAAACTAAGGCTCTTGATGGTTGCTTAAAGACGGTTTTTATTCGCCCCCAATGCATTGGTGAATTGAAATCGCGAATGAATGAACGGGCAAGTGAAAGCGATGAACAAATGCAAATTCGACTAGCCAACGCCCAGGCGGAAATGCAAAGAGAGCATGAATTCGATTTTATCTTGGAATCTGCTGATCGTGAGTCTGATTACCAGCGGGTAAAGGAAATATATCTCAGTTTGAAGTAAGAGCTATTTTGTTACAAACCGATTCATGCCTGCGATTCTGGTCTTTCCGGATGTAGCCAGTCCAAGTGGAAAAAATTCCCCCGAGGTTCGTCCGTTCTCTCATAAGTATGGGCTCCAAAATAATCTCTTTGGGCTTGAAGCAGGTTTTGAGGAAGCCGGGCACTTCGATAAGAGTCGTAATAAGCGAGGGCGGATGAAAAGGTGGGGGTTGGCACACCTCTTAGAGCCCCAGTAGCAATCACCTTTCTCCAGTGGGATTGATCACGATTGATGCAATCAATAAAGTAATCGTCGAGAAGTAAATTTGCTAAGGAAGAATTCTTTTGGTATGCCTCGGTAATCTTCTGTAGAAAAGCCGCCCTGATGATGCAACCACCCCTCCAAATTTCGGCAATCTCACCAAAATTTAAGGACCAATCGTATTCTTTGGCGGCTGCTTGCATAAGTTGGAAGCCTTGTGCGTAGGAGCATATTTTGGAACAATAAAGAGCTCCTCGGATAGCTTCAAGAAAGCTGGATCGATCTAAGGATTGTAGTTCATCTTGTTCGTTTGGCCCGGTTAAGGATTTACTGGCAAACCCTCTTTCTTCCTTGATCGCACTCATGCAGCGGGCAAATACGGCTTCGGCAACGGTAGGTGCAGGAGTTCCCATATCCAAGGCATTTACGGAGGTCCATTTACCGGTGCCTTTTTGCCCTGCTGCATCCAAAACATAATCAACCAGATAACCACCCGTTCTTGGATCTTTTTGCTGCAGAGCATCAGCAGAGATTTCCATTAAAAAGGAATCCAATTCACCCTCGTTCCAAATGGAAAAAGTATCCCCCACCTCCTTTGCTGTCATACCTAGCAAATCAGTCATTAAATGATACGCCTCACATATCATTTGCATATCACCATACTCGATACCGTTATGGACCATTTTGACATAGTGACCAGCACCGTTTTCCCCGATGTATGCTGCACAGGAAACCCCTCCCTCAATGGGGTTGCCTTCAGAGGCACCCTCCAAAGGCTTGCCACTTGTAGCACTCACCTTTGCTGATATAGCTAACCAGACATCTTTTATTTTATCCCATGCATAAGTTGAGCCCCCTGCCATCAGAGACGGTCCAAAGCGGGCACCTTCTTCGCCTCCACTCACGCCAGATCCAACGAAGCATAATTTCTGATTTTTGAGCTCAGCTTCCCGGCGAATGGTATCCGTCCATTTAGCGTTGCCACCATCGATGATGATATCTTGTTCGTCTAAAAGAGGAATCAGAGAATCTATCACTGAGTCTGTGGCATTACCGGCTTGAACCATAATGACGATTCTTCGGGGTCTTTGTATTGAACTAACAAAGTCTAGAAGGTTTTCAAAGCCGAAGAGATTTTCGGAATAACTATTCTTATCTAAAAACTTCTTGGTTTTCGAAAAGGTACGGTTAAATACTGAAGTTTTAAAGCCATGATCGGCAATATTAAGGGCTAAGTTTTGCCCCATAACTGCTAAACCTATTAAACCAAAATCTGTCATATTTTTATTCATTGTGTATAAAAAATAGTCGAATATTATTACCTGTCAGTAAAGAAAGGCTGTTGGGGACTTAAAATGCCCGAGTAATTCTTACAGAGGAGAGGCGTTATTGATAGCTTCCTTGGAATCATCGTCAATTGGGGGG
>NZ_CAXLML010000117.1:0-3133 GCF_964187505.1 Candidatus Chordibacter forsetii | reverse complement strand
CTTTGGTATGAAGAGTTTTGACCAGTTCCTGGCCGAGCGGAAAAACATCCTGCCCTGGATTCAGGAGTATTCTCCTTACGCCCTGGCCAGTTCAGACGACCCACCGGTTTACCTACATTACAAGGGACCACCCCCAGCTATCGGCAAACCTCAGAAAGACCCCACGCATACCGCTAACTTCGGGCTGAAACTTCAGGAACGCTGCGAGGAACTCGGGTTGAGTTGTGAACTGGTTTATAAAGGTGCCAAAAAGGTAAAACATAAAGACGCCACCGCATACCTCATTGCCTCATTAAATTCGTCCTCCGGAAAGTAATGAAATTTTTTAAATGTATTGGATGGTTTCTCATTGCAGCCGGTTTATTCGGATTTGGGGTTACCATGGTCGATTACATTTCTCTGGAACCTCAGGAGTCTGCCATGGAGTTTGCAGAATCGATCAGTGGAACACTAGGTCCAGCAACCCTTGGAAGTTTGTCGGTTTTGATCGGGCTTGTACTGGTTGTTTTTAACTGGGTAAGTGCGAAGAAAACGCTCTCTGATTAGGCAATCAACTATCATGGGAAAGCCTTTTAATTACAGAAATAAGTTTTTTTTAGGCATAGGAGTGTCGGCCCTAATTCTAAGCCTGCCGGTAATCTGGGTATGGTTCACCTTTGCCGGCCCCGGTTACTATGCCGAATTCAATGATATAAAAAAAAGTTTAGAGGAGATGGAGGGGGTTAGTCTAATCGATGCATGGGGACATGAGGATTTAACCTTTGAGCACATAGGAGCTGAAATAGAAGTGGCAGAAAAGGGGTTGGTTAGGTTTACCGAACTGTCCTCCAGCTCATTCACCTCAAACCCTAAAATCTGTTTGGAGAAAATCGGCCCCTATCATTTCACCTATCGCGGTAATGGTTATATTGGGGTAAACAACATCGAAACCAATAAGCCGATGATATCAGAATTTATGGGTTCTTCAATTGATGTCGGTAAAGATGGTTGGTTCGCTGGCTTTTTCTCTTTTCAAATTCATTCCGTGCAAGATGTAATCCAAAGGTATGATGAGATTTGCGAGGTGATTTCTCAATGGCCGATCTTTCCCAAAGAACAGAATTTCATTTCACCGGATGGTGTGGAAATGTGGATCTCTGTAAAGAAGGTCAAATGACTAACTTTAATTTGAACTAAAGTTTCCTTACAGGTTTTACCAAAAATCAGCGTGATTCAAACCAAGCTCAACCAAAGAAATATATATCTACAGAATTCACGATTGGGGCTTTCCATTTTTCGATTTTACCCGGACGATCAAACCTCGTGTTTCTTACAGGTGATTAAATAATCGCCACACTCCAAATAAATTCTCCAGCCAAAACATATCATTCATGAGTCCAAAATTACTGATCGCTTTTCTTCTCCTGCCTTTTTCTTTTGCGCAAGCTATACCTGAAATTGCGGGTCCCATCACAGGTGATGTTCGTGCAAATCAAGCAACTCTGTGGATGTATGCTCCATCCAAGTCCAAGTGTACTTTCAGTTACCTTGCGGAAGGTTCATCCAAGAAGATCAATAAGACGGGCAATCTCACGGCCCTATCCAATCAGGCAGCAAAGGTTCCCGGGCAGATATTCAAATCGACTATGAATGGTCTGGCACCCGATACCCGTTACCAGTATCAGGTTTCCATAAATGGAAAGGCTGACCCAAAGTGGAAAGGATCATTGAAGACTGCACCCGTTGAGGGCACATCCACTGCATTCAGAATGGCCATTACTTCCTGTATGCATATCAAAAGGGCACAACGGTCCTGGAATCTTCTCCTTGAGGAGCAACCGGACCTACACCTCACTGTGGGCGATACCCATTATGCAGATACCACAAATCCGACCGTGCAACTGGAACACCATTTAACATACCGCAGGGAAAAGGAATTTGCCAAGGTGCTCCAACAGGTACCCACCTATGCGATGTGGGACGATCATGATTACGGTCCCAACAATTCGGATGGTACCGCCAAGGGAAAAGAGTTCTCCCTCGCGGGTTGGAAACAGGCATGGCCCAACCCACCCTCTGGCACATCCAAAACCCCGGGTGCTTTTTTTAAATTCTCCCGTGGCGATGTTGATTTTTTTGTGGTCGATGGCCGCTATCATCGATCGCCCAACGAATTACCAGATGATGATAAAAAACGCATGCTGGGTGATGCTCAATTTGAATGGCTGTTGAACGGACTGAAAAATTCCAAGGCGAAGTTTAAGATCATTGCCTCCGGTAGTGTGCTAGAACACAGCAAGGTGGACGGATGGCGCATTTTTACTTTTTCCCGCCACCGACTTTTTGACGCCATCAAAGAACACAAAATTTCGGGAGTGATGTACATCGGTGGCGATATGCACAAATCCTTGGTCTGGCAGCACCATGAATCCGACCGGGTCGGTTATCCAATGATTGAAATTATGTCCTCGGGGATTACCAATGGTAAAGACCTGAGCTTTGCCACCATTGATTTCGACACCACGGTTGCCGATCCCACCGCCCGTGTTCGCATCATTTATGGCAGAGGCGAAAAGATTAACACGGATAAGACCTGGAAACTCTCCCAGTTATCCCACGCCAATAAATGATTAAAAAGTTTTACCTTATTTCCTCTTTACTCCTGGCGACACTGCTGGCCGAGGCCAAGCGGGGAGCACCTGCAGAGGTGTTGCCGGTCACAGTGGGAAATATCGAGTATTCGGCCCCGCACCGCAACGGCACGCACAGGAAGATGGGATTACTCGAAGCCCGTGATTTAAAGAGTGGGAAATTAATCTGGAGCCGTCAGATCTATGCGGTGAAATACGATCCCGATCTGGAAGGAGATGTTCAGGATGTTTTCATAAAAAGCATCACCGCTGAGGGAAATCACCTCATCATCACCAACGAGAGGAATTCAAAGTATCAACTGGATCTGAACAGTCTCGAAGTAAAAGTAATCAAAGGATCATTGGTGGAAGAAACCAAATTTACCCGTTAAAAAAATGAGAATAACAACAACTGTAACTATATCCCTATTAATAAAATCCTTGGCTTTAATTGGCCTCACTCCCGCCTTGTTGGCCGAGAGCATTGTAGTGATGTCCTACAACATCCACCGCGGTGGCATTAT
>NZ_CAXLML010000116.1:0-6587 GCF_964187505.1 Candidatus Chordibacter forsetii | reverse complement strand
AAAGAGGCAATCATCGGAGGCATTTGATAGCGATCAAGCAGTTCCCCTGAGTCATCGGTGAATTTCTTTCTCCACTCCAAGTAATCGGTTAAAACCCTCTCGAAGTCTGACCTTGAACTGATCCTGACCACGGCGTTATTGAATGGCTTGACTGGGCCAAATCGCTTCGAATACCACGGAGCAACTTTACGAAACTGGAGAGATCCACGATCCTCGCCAAATACTTCTACCATCAGATCGTAATGCCTACGCATGACCCGTATTCGTTCATCAAAGCTAGGATCAGCAGGAAGGACTCCTGTTTCTAAATATTTCTGGGTGTGGAGAAAAATCCAGGGATTATAAAAAGCCCCACGCCCAGCGGAGATGCCATGGCAACTCGTGTGATCGATCATATGCTTAGCGGCTTGTGGTGTGGTCACGTCTCCATTCCCTATTACTGGAATCTGATCTACTGCCTCCACAACCATAAAAAGCCCCACGCCCAGCGGAGATGCCATGGCAACTCGTGTGATCGATCATATGCTTAGCGGCTTGTGGTGTGGTCACGTCTCCATTTCCTATTATCGGAATTTGATCTACTGCCTCCACAACCTTACGGATGCCCTCCAGGTTCACAACTCCATCAAATCCCTGGGCGCGGGTTCGACCATGAACAAATATGGCAGCCACGCCCGCATCTTCCAAAGCCCGGGCGAGATCGGGAGCAGTAAGGTTTTCACCATCCCATCCGAGTCGCATCTTGGCCGTGATCGGAACATCGACGGCATCGGTCATTGCCCGAATCAATTCCTGAGTTTTGGGCAGCTCCGTCATCATACTGGCTCCGCCTCCGGTTTTGGTAACCTTTGGTACGGGGCAGCCCATGTTGACATCGATGGAATCGATCCCTTTTTCAACAAGCATCACCGCGGCATCTCTCATTTCCTCTTTGACGCCACCAAATAATTGAACGGACAGGGGGTTATCCTGCTTATTCGTTTCAATTAATTTGAGTGCTTTGGGGTTCTGTTCAATGAGGGATCGGGCGTTTACAAGATCTGTGGTGCAAAGATCAACCCCGCCAATTTCGCGGATGACCAAACGGAATGGCAGGTTGGTGTAGCCTGCAAGAGGTGACAGGAAAAGATTGGATTTAAGCGGTAGCTGACCCAAGGAGAACATGAGACATAGATTGAGGAATTGCTTAATTTTTACAATCCAACAAAGCAGACTTTTTCTTCCGTGAAAAATTTTCTCAAAAAGCTTCTTTAAACCTTGTCTAAGCTTTTTTTCTAATCAGGAATAAAAAATTGTGACTTTCCGATTCCCAAATGTGTATCTCGCTCCCGAGCTTTTTCTGAGAATGGTCCTGGTTTTATGTTTTTTGAGTCAGTCGGTTTTAGCTAAAAAAGAATTTTCGATTGAGGGCTCATTTGAATCCTATTGCATCGAGTGTCATGGTATGAAGGGCAAAGTTAAGGGGGAGGTTAATTTGATCTCTTTTACAGAAGGAAAAGACCTAAAAGGCGATCCGGAACTGCTGCAGACGATAATGGAAGTGATCGACTTTGGTGAGATGCCACCTGAAGGAAATCAGCCTATTGACAATACCGAGCGAAAAATGATTGTCGCCGAGTTAAAAAAGCTTTTAGCAGAATCCGTTTCCGGATCGGAGAAGGATTTGGTTAAAGCCCCTATTCGCAGAATGACAAGATTTCAATACGCCAATGCAGTGAAGGATTTGCTTGAGTTGAAGGTGGAGGTCTTTCCCTTGCCTGAAAAAATGATGCGTGATCGGTCAGGATACTTTAAACCGGCATCCGGTAAAATGCCGGCTAAGATGATGGTGAGTAGTCGACCGCTAGGGAAGTCTGGTCTCATTGAACCAAGGATGGACGGCGTGGCTCCATTTCCTCAGGACCTGCGGGCGGAGAACGGTTATGATACCCAAGGAGATCACCTTTCTCTTTCCCCACTGTTAATGGAAGATTTCTTCCGGTTAAGTCAGAGTATAGTTAAGAGCCCTTCGTTTAATCCAAAAAATGTAGGGGTATGGACACAATATTTTGAGAAATCCAAGCGGGGAATTAATCAGATGGATGAACTAAAATCGCGACTGCAACACCTGCTCAAGAGAGCTTTTCGGGCTCCGGTTGATGATAAAACTTTTAGCAAATATTATTCATTCGCAGAGCAGGAAATGAATCAAGGTATGGGAATGGGCGATGTCATGAAAGATGTCTTTTCCGCAATTCTCGCTTCCCCTCGCTTTCTTTATCTCTATGACCGGGGAGGGGAAGAAGGTCGGGAGCCGGAGTCTAGGCAAAACCTGGATTTAGCATCCCGCCTGTCCTTTTTCCTTTGGGGAAGTGTGCCGGATGATCAGTTACTCGATGTGGCAATGGAGGCTACCCTTAGCCAGGACGAGCAATTGACTAAACAAGTTGACCGAATGCTTACGGATGAAAAACTTAAAAGGTTTTGTGATTCGTTTCCTACTCAATGGTTGCAGTTGGACCGGATTATATCGGCGGTGCCCGATGAGAAGAAGTACCGAGATTTTTATTATGGTCCACCTCTTTACCGAACGACCATGGACATGATGATGGAGCCGCTCCTACTTTTTGAAACGGTCTTGATCGAAGATCGTTCTGTTCTTGAGCTGATTGATTCAAATTATACCTTTCGTTCTGCACGGCTGAGCAAATGGTATGGGGACGCACCCAATGGAAAGCTTGGTGGCCCGGTAACCATTCGATTTACAAGGCAGTCAGTGAAGGACCGCAGGCATGGTGGTTTGATTACCAATGGGGCGGTGATGACGATGACCTCAGGTCCTTTAGAAACGAAACCGATTACCCGGGGTGCCTGGGTTGCGGGGGTTATTTTTAATTCACCACCACCACCTCCTCCTGCAGAAGTTCCACCACTTCCGGAAGAAAAGGAGGTGGATGACAGCCTGACTTTACGTGAGCGGTTTGCAGATCATCGGGAACGGGCTGATTGTGCTGGATGTCATGAAAAACTTGATCCGTTGGGTTTTGCCTTGGAGAATTTTGACCCGGTCGGGCGTTGGCGGGAAAAATACCATAATGGGCGGGAGGTGGATGCAAGTGGAACTCTTTTCCGAAGCCATAAATTTTCTAATATAATTGAATTTAAGGATGCCATTCTTAAAGAAAAAAACCGCTTTGTTCGTGGGCTTGCGGGTCACCTTCTTGCCTTTGGACTCGGTCGTGAACTTAATCCCTCTGACTCTCTGGCACTCGATGAGATCGTGGAAAGTGTAGAGGGAGAAAATTATTCGATGAAGTCTTTGATCCACGCAGTTGTTAAGTCGAAACCATTCCGCGGGCCAAGTGTTAAACTTGCCTTAACTATAAAAAGTAAATTTTGAAAATATGAAAACGATGAAAAATATTGGCCGCCGTACTTTTCTTCGCGGACTGGGAACCTCCGCCCTTGCTCTGCCATGGATGGAAAGCTTGGCGGTTGGTAGCAAGAATTATAAAATCCCTCAGCGTGCGGCTTTTTATTATGTGCCCATCGGGGTGGTTCGGAAGACTTTCTTTCCAGGCGAGGGACAGAGTTCAGTGCAAAGAAACTTTAATAATGATAATTTTGATGCAGAAAGTACTCGTTCGAATCTGGGAGTCGGTCTTCATGATCTAAAGTTGACTCCAACCATGAAACCCTTGGATGGGCTGAAGGATAAGGTTACTTTGATCACGGGATTGGATCGTACTTTTCAGCCGGGTACGGATGTGCATGCACAGTGTGCTTCCTGTTTTCTTTCCAGTGCCAGTCCGTTTAGTCTCAAGCATACGCCTTACCCTCAGGCACGTAGTTTAGATCATATTCTTGCAGATGAAATTGGTAAAGATACTCCTTTTAAGACTCTTGAATTTAGCTGTAATAGTCACAATGATAACAAGGAATCGATTCAGTTTGATAATATTTCTTGGTATGGGACGGAGCATGTGGCTCCCTCGATGCGGGATCCATTGCTAGCCTATCGTAGGCTTTTTAAATCGGATGAACGCAGTGCCTATAAGAACATTACTGACTTGGTTCTTGATGATGCCCGGTCCTTGAGAAAAGACCTTGGCTATTCTGATCAGCAGAAATTTGGTGAATATTTTGAATCCATCCGTACGATAGAGCAGCAGATTTTACGATTGGATGGGATGAGAAATGAGTTAAGCAAGGTCGATCTTGACATTCCGATGGACGGTAAAATGCCAAGGGGGGAGTATATTCGATTGATGGGTGACCTGATGGTTGCCTCCTTGCAAAGCGGGTTGACCAACGTGGCCACCTTCATGGTGGGGCCTGAAAGATGGGACACTCCCTATTTATTTGAAAGCTTATTCGATAAACCTAAGAGCCATCATATGATGTCCCATAATCAAGGGAAATTTGTTGAGGACCTGATTAAGGTGGATCACTTCTACATGGAGCAATTTGCTTATCTTTGTGAGAAGATGAATCGGATAGAAGAAGCTAATGGGAAGACCTTACTTGATAATATTTTATTTACCTATGGATCAGGTTTGGGGGATGGGTCGACTCACCAATACAGTGCTTTGCCTATCTTGATAGCTGGTTCAGGTGGTGGGAGATTTATTACCGGAAAGCACTTAAATGTTTCAGCTAAATCAGGATTGGTAAAAAAAGTTAATGGAACTTTCAAAACACCAGATGGTGGAGAGCCTTTGGCCAATTTATGGCTCACGCAAGCTAAAGCAATGGGTCTTGAGCTTGATCGATTTGCTGACAGTACCGGAACTATTTCCAGTTTACTTGTCTAATTTCTAGAGAATTCCTTAAGCTTTCGATCGGTTATAAAAGTGCCAAAGGGAATTAAAGTCGCAACGAAAAGGTAAAGGCCGAAGAGAAATGACCAGGCATGTTTTTTCATGCAGGTAGCGAGCAAAAGGCAATAAGCGACAAAGAGAATGCCGTGGGCCATCCCTACAACTTTCACGGCCAGAGGGATTCCCCACCAATATTTGAGGGGCATGGCAATACCAAGCAGAATTAAATAGGATACCCCCTCAATGTTTCCCAAGATGCGGAGGTTATGGATAGATGAGAACATTATTTCTTTAATGTACGAAAAAGAGTGATGGAAAGAAAGGTGGCAAGTAGTGCGCTGGTAATGACTCCAATCTTGATGGATGTGGAAAGATTGATCAATGGATTTGGCTCGGGAAATATATTGGGAGCGAGAAAAACCATTAGCTGGGGAAAGAATGTGAGGGGAGAAAGGGAGGCTATGTTTAGCATGAGCTGGGAATTCCCCAGGAAATCAGCCACTGCTAGAACGAGGCAAGCAAGCATGGGTGTCAGCCAAAGCAAACCTACAAAACCCCAAAATCCTAAATTAAACCATTGTTCCCGTGCTGCCCGCAAAGCAAGTGCGGTAAAAAGTAAGACCAGGCCAGGCAGAAGGACTGATTGGGCAGAAGGTGCAACCGACTGCACGGTTTCGGAACTTACCGCTAGCAAGTGTAGTACTGCATAAACCACGGTGGAGATACAGACCAACGCACCGACAAACAAGCCTCCAGGTGCTTCGTCTGCAAGCACAGGTACGCGGTTCATTCCCAGCCTTCCCGAACGTTGTCTGCCCTTGAGTTGACGGTGCGGATCCGGGCAACATACATTGATTAATAATAAAAGAGATGCGAGGTTTAGGAGGAAGAAGGTTGATTGAACCACGATCATGGAGATAGAGGGCAGTGAGTCATTTTTTAACTGATCGGGAAGTCCGACCTTTGTTGGATCAAGCTGTAAGCTCTGGCCTAGCAGTCCACTGGCTTCACCCTGTGAGAAAAATGGCCAGAGCGAACCGAGCAAAAGAATTTGCAAAATGCCAAACAGGCCTATTCCCATAGGCTTGGAGAAAGCGGGCAGGGAATCGAGCCGCCATTTTCGGTAAGCTGTGGCAAAGAGAGCAAGAAGGATCAATCCTTGCATAACAAAGGTAAAAGTGGTTGGAGAAACCTGGTAGGTGAAAAAGGGAATTTCCTGCCAAAAAGCCACGACTTGTCTTTCAAAAGGTCCAAGGATGTTGGTGCCTTCGGCCAGAAGGTGGGGAACAATCTTACCGAAATAAGTGGGCAGTATTGTAAGAAAAGAAAGGAAGGAAATACCTGCCTGTCCGAGCACGGGAAGAAAAACATACAGTCCGAGCACGGCAAGGCGGGCTACCCATGAAGCTGCCCGGGGCTTGGGGACGACCAGTCCGATAACATGGGCGGTAAGATGGTAAAGAATGACTGAGCAGAAAAAAACTGCGTACAGCTGTAAAAGGTTAAGCAATGGAATCTTACCGACCACCATGCAGTGCAGAAGAAATGGCAGGGTCAAAAGGAACATGAAATACTCGCGGGCTGGCAGACCGAATAAATACCCTAGAATCTTCGAAAACGGGTTCATTGGAGTCATTCTCTGGTAGTCAAGCAAGCCCGCTTCTTTTTCCTCCGCCGTTACCGATGCCACTCTTCCTGTACCCAGAAACATTAGGAAGAATCCCTGCAATACAAGCAGCACTGTAAAGGCTTCCCGGGCACCGTTGACTGGCATGGATATAAGCTCGG
>NZ_CAXLML010000115.1:0-9869 GCF_964187505.1 Candidatus Chordibacter forsetii | reverse complement strand
ATAAGGTCGGATGATACCAATCTGCCTTTAACATATCATGGACTGTCGCGCCCACCCCAACGGCAACAGACATAGAATGAATGAGTTCCCCAGCATCCTTGGAGGCACATTCAGCCCCTAATATCCGCCCTGTATTTTTGTCTGCATGAACAGCCACATACCCCCGCTTTGCCTCCATAAGGATAGATTTCCCATGATCATCAAAAGGGAAAGATGCAGATGTATAAGAACAGCCCCTCTTGGTCATCTGTTCCTGACTAAGACCGACCCTGGCAATTTGTGGATCAGTAAAGACCACCGTGAGCAAGGAATCATATGTCATTGGATTTACCGACTGTCCAAATGCATGCTTGGCCACGGTCTCTCCTTGCCTGATGGCCACATGAACGATCTCATGCGGTCCAGTGCAATCTCCAGCAGCGTAGATGTGGGAAACATTGGTTTGTTGATACTCATTGGCAACTAAATGTCCGCTTGACCGAAGTTCAAGACCTACCTTATCAACTCCAAGGCTAGCCGTTGCTGGTTGGCGCCCGAGAGCATTGAACAAAAACTTGGTTTCTAAGGTTTTGGATTCTCCCTCATGCTCAAAATTCACCCTGACTCTTTCCCCCGGACGATCTTCGAAGGATTTAAGCGAAACATTTGTCATTAAATTAATCCCATTGTCTCGCAGGGCCTCTGCAACAGTCTTAGAAGATGCTTGAGCAAATTGTCATTAAATTAATCCCATTGTCTCGCAGGGCCTCTGCAACAGTCTTAGAAGATGCTTGAGCAAATTCTTTTAAAACATACGGACTTCTCTGCAACTGTACGACTCTACAACCGACCCGAGCAAGAAATTGAGCAAGTTCGCAGGCGACCACTCCGCCTCCAAGAACAATGCACTCTTCAGGCAAATAGTTTAAATCCAGCACATCGTCGCTTGTTTTGAAAGAACAACCACGCAAGCCCGGTAAGTCCGGGGTTTTGATGATTGATCCTGTAGAGATTAAAATCTTTTCTGCCCGCAAAATTTTCCCATCTGACAATTCAACGGAATTTAGGTCTCGAAAATGTCCATAATCCTTAAAGAGCGAAAACCTACCATCCTCCAACTGCTCTTTTCGATATTCGGAAAATTCCCGGATCACTTCCCGTTTGCGTTGTTGCATTGCTTGCATATCAGCTACCGGATTACCTCCCTTAAACCCGAAAACATCTCCCTGCTGAGCAAGATGAAGAACTTCGGCGGAATAGATTAAAGTTTTGGAAGGCATACATCCCCGAAGAATGCACAAGCCGCTAAGTTCCGCAGCTCCATCGACAACTGCAACTCGCTTACCAAGATTATGGGCTGTTCGAGCAGCAGCATAACCAGCACTTCCGCCACCCAGTATTAAAAAATCAAATTTTTCCGTTTCATTCGTCATGAAAGCTTTTTAAAACGGACTCGTTGAACTGTCGATTCGCATTCTATTGCCAATTATTCTCCCCCTTTATTACCTATCTATAATTGAATTGATTCGAGGGCTCTTTTTGCCAAGTATGGAAGATCTACATGATTAAACTTCAAGAATATAAAGAAGGAGAGGTTGTCTTACCTGAAGGACAACTTGGCACAGGTTTCTGCATTTTGGAAAGTGGCACTCTAGAAGTGATTCGTGACAATAGAGTGCTGAGCGAGATCGACATGAAGGGAGCGATTTTTGGCGAACTAAGTGAGATCCTTGGTATGAAAAGGGATGCGGCAATTCGGGCCAAAACTGTAGCCCAAGTTAGGCATGTTGAAGAAAGTATTGCTGACATTGTAACCAAAAACCCGAAAGTAGCCCTAAAATTAATCCGTACACTCGGCCGCCGTCTGTACCGGATGAACAAAATTGCCCCGCGTGGAGATTCTGACTTTAACATTTTCAAAAAGGCTGATGGTTCTAAAGTCCTAGACGCGACTGACAATACCATCCGTATCTTGGTTGTAGATGACAAGCCCAACATCATTAAACAGTTAACTGACATGTTTGCTCTCAGTAATTGGCAGGTAGAGGGTGCCAAAGACGAGCAATGTGCCTTAGATGCCTGTGAGCACAGTCACTACTCTGCAATTCTCATCAGTATGGCTTTACCAGGAGATTCTGCGATTGATTTAAGGCGTAAGTTAAAAACCAATCACCGTGTACTCAACACTCCTGTTGTTGGAATGATTGTAATGGGTGACCAAACTGCACAACGAAAAGCTCTTGATTCAGGGTTTGCAGATTGCATCACCAAACCTTTTGACCAAAACAAAACTGACGCGGTGATGTATAAAGTCATGAATCTTGATTCTTCCGCACGCTACTTTAAATTCGTTGAGGATTATTTATTATTCGACCTACCCGAAGAACTTTCTCCTTTTGTCATTAATGACATTAAAGAAAATATGGATCAACGCATCCGGAACACCATCAACGAGGGGATTTTAAAACTAATTATTGATGTCTCCTCTCTGGAGGACGTCGAGGAAGAGGCTATTGAAGTCGTGGGTGAGTTCTCGGAAAAGATCGAAGACATGAAGCTTCCAATGCGTGGAGCTATCATTGCCACCGGTGAAGACGCAGAGATGTGGAATAATTTGGATGGCTGTGAAAACTGGGCTATCTGTGAAAACTTGGAAGAAGCAAAAATGTCGTTTGATCGCGAAGTTGAGGAGGAAGACTAACGTTCATTTTCCAAATTTTAAAGCTACCGACCTCGTTTCTTTCGCTATCCCATTAGGGAACTGCTAATTATGCCCCCTCTTTCAGACGCTGATAAAGCCCGTGCTGCCTTTATCGACTTACAGCTCAATATTTGTGATCAATTGCTAGAAGTTGATTCGACATGTAAAATAAAGGAGGACGATTGGGAACGCGAAGAAGGTGGTGGTGGTATTACTCGGGCTTTTGCCAAAGGAGATGCCCTGGAAAAAGGAGGGGTTAATTTTTCAGATGTCCAAGGTAAGAAACTCCCGCCTTCTGCTACCTCGAATCGGCCAGAACTTGAAGGACTGCCTTTTCGAGCTATGGGAGTTTCCGTTGTATTTCACCCCTACAACCCTTACTCGCCAACCACTCACGCAAACATTCGATATTTTGAGATTGGTCCTGAAGGTGCCCCGGAAGCCTGGTGGTTTGGGGGAGGGTTTGATTTAACTCCATACTATCCATTTTATGAGGATGTTATCGAATGGCACGAAGCTGCTCGTTCTGTATGTGCTCCATATGGGCAAGATTTGTATCCAAAGTTCAAAGCTTTATGCGACAAGTATTTTTTCCTGCCGCATCGCAATGAAACCCGTGGAGTTGGCGGGTTGTTCTTTGACGATCTTGATCTTGGCGGATTCGACAAAACCTTAGAATTTGTCCTAAAAGTTGGCCAAGTCTTTGCCCAAACTTATTTTCAAATTTTTGAAAGGCGCCGCACAACTCCCTTTGGGCAGCACCAAAGAAATTTCCAAAAATATCGGCGAGGCCGATATGCCGAGTTTAATTTAGTTTATGATCGGGGGACTCTCTTTGGGCTCCAATCTGGTGGTAGGACAGAATCTATTCTAATGTCCATGCCTCCTGAAGTATCATGGACATATGACTGGAAACCAGAGAGCGGATCACCCGAAGAAGAACTTTATACCACTTACCTGCACCCGAGAAACTGGCTAGAAGAAAAACTATGATTGGACGCCCCCTTTTTCAAGCAACCCTGAAAGGGGAAAACCATAGTGGACGCCCTCCCCTTTGGGTGATGAGGCAGGCTGGAAGGTACCTGCCTGAATACCGTGCACTGAAAGAAAAATATTCTTTTGTAGAAATGGTCAAAACTCCGGAACTTGCCACGGAAGTAACCCTTCAACCCCTAAAGAGGTTCGATCTTGATGCTGCCATCGTTTTTAGCGACATCTTAGTCATCCCAGAAGCAATGGGTCAGGGCTATGACTTTAGACCTGCTGGCGGCATTGAGATGACAAGTAAACTAGATGATGATGCAAGCATTGAAAGACTAACATCCAGTGATATCGAAGAAAAACTTTCCTATGTCTCAGAAACCTTAAAAAATCTTCGGCAGGAATTGGGGGAAACACAAGCTTTGTTGGGTTTTTGCGGATCTCCATGGACTTTGGCTTGCTACATGATTGAAGGTGGTTCAGCAGACGGTTTCCCCAAGGCCCTCGCATGGGCTGAGAAACATCCAAAATCTTTTGACCGATTGCTCGAAAAAATAACCCAAGCCTTAATTGATTACCTAACCATGCAAGCTAGGTGTGGCGTCGATGCCCTACAAATCTTTGATAGTTGGCACAACCTTTGCCCCCCAGAACGTATTTGGGATTTATCTCTCAAATGGATTGCCCGACTTATTGAGCAAGTTCCTCAAAATCTTCCATTGATCATTTATGCCAATGCTCCGGTAGCAGGTTTGAAAGAAATTGTTCTCACAAAGCCACAGGCTCTCGGTATCCATCATCGTGCCAATATTGCACAAGCCCGAAACCTCTTCCCCGCACCACTTGTATTACAGGGCAACTTAAACCCTGAGGTCATGGAAACCGATCCCAAAACGGTCATTAGTGAAACCGTAAAAATTCTTGATTCAATGAAGAACGACCCAGCCCACATTATGAACTTAGGACATGGTATTCGACCGGGTGCCAAAATTGAGTGTATGCAAGCCTTGGTTTCCACCGTAAAGGCATATAGCGGCTAATTGGAAACTCGAGTAGCCTTTAGTTTAGGCTTTAATTCGCAAATCGAGCTTACTACTTCCTCGAAATCTTCATAACCTTCGACAATTTCAATTTCCATACGAAGATAAAACAAGGGAATAACTGGTTGAAAATCTTTGGGTATACGGACGGCATCTTTTTCCGTAGTTATCATCACTTCCACTCCCGAGTTTTTGGCCTGTTGAAATAACCTGTTAAGTTCATCTTTCTCATACCGGTGATGATCTAAAAATCTTTTACGATAACGCAATTCCCCGGACATTCGATGTATCAATTGTTCAAAACCTCGGGGAGAAGCAATTCCGCAAAACACGCCCACTTCCCGTTCGTACAAAAAATTTAATTTCTCTTCTTTAGTATGATTGACCTGCCGAAAAACCTTGGGTTTGTGGGCACAACGAATGATCTCAGCCTGATGATTGAACTTCCTTATGGTTTCTAGTAATTCTAACTGGGGTTCGATTTCGGACTTGGTCACCATTACATACGAGGCTCGAGATAAATGACTAACTGGTTCACGAAGAATGCCCCGGGGTAAGAGTTTGTGGTTACCAAAAGGATTCAATTGATCGACAAGCAATAAATTCATGTCAGCTTGAATCGGAAGGTATTGAAAACCGTCATCCAAAATCAAAACTTCAGCAGAAAATTCTCGAATTGCATATTGTCCGGCACGTACTCGATCTTTATCAGTTAATACAACTACGCCAGGTAGATTGTGAGCTAACATAAAAGGCTCATCTCCTGCTTCCTCAGAATCGAGTAGTACCCGATTTCCATCACTTACCACTTTGGTACCAACATCTGTTACCTTCCTTCGCCATGGCAGTATGGAGGTATGTGCTAAATCGTCTTTGCTCTTGTATCCCCGGCTGAGAACGGCAACTTTTTTTTGCTTCGATTGAAGCTCTCGGGCAAGGCGCTCAACCACAGGAGTTTTTCCAGTTCCACCCATGGTCAGGTTTCCTACGACGATAACCAAGCCATCCAAGCGAATTGAATGAAGAAAATAGCCTTTTGAGTATAAAAAAAGGCGAATCCTTACAATAATATAAAAGATATAAGAGAACGGGTGTAAAAAAAGACCGAACAGACGTGCAGAAATAGAAAGATCACGATCATACAAAACGCCTTCGACAAAGCTTTCGAAATCACTCCATTTTTGTTTTGTCCAAATAAGGGCGCTTTGTGCCATAATAATCGTTCGAAAATATACGATTAATAGGTTCTTTCAATCCGATTCACAAAGTTCATACCTTTGATCCGTTGACTTTTATTACAATAACTATTTGATGATTTCCTTTTACCTAGTTCAAAAATGCAGGTAACTCTTCTCAAATCAAAGCTTCATAGAGCACAAGTAACCGGAGTTCACCCAGACTATTCTGGGAGTTTATCCATTGATCAAGACTTATTGGATGCCGCGGGTTTTTTGCACCACGAAAAAATTCTTGTTGGTAATATCAGTAATGGTGAACGCTTTGAAACTTACTGTATACCTGCACCAAGAGGATCGGGTGAGATTTCTTTAAATGGAGCAGCTGCACACAAAGGAAAGGTTGGTGATCTTCTCGTTATCCTTACCTTTGTAAATTTAAACCCCGACGAAGCTGCTGTTTGGGATCCTAAGCTAATCCTTGTAGGTAAGAAGAACCTAAATCACAAAACAATTCCCTCTCCCGCACCTCCCAATCATGATTGATTATAAATTGCATATCCCTGGTCCAGTAGATGTATCTGCCGAGGCTTACCAAGCCATGTCAACCCGTGTAATGGGTCATAGAAGCCCTGACTTTGTAGATCTTTACAACTCTTGCCAGCCCCAACTACAAGAGCTTTTTCAAACGAAAGACCCTGTATTTTTATCCACATCAAGTGCATGGGGAGTCATGGAGGGAGCCATTCGCAACCTGTCCTCTAAAAAGGTTCTTTGCTGCATGTGCGGAGCTTTCTCAGATAAATGGTTGGATGTTTCCAGGCGGTGTGGAAATCAGGCCGATGGACTCGAGGTTGAATGGGGTTCGCACATTGACCCAGCACTCCTTGATGAAAAACTTTCTAGCGGCGAATACGATTTGGTAACTTTGGTGCATAACGAGACATCGTGTGGAATGATGAATCCCCTGGAAGACCTGATGAAGGTTTTGGCAAAGTATCCTGAGGTTATTTCTGTAATCGACACGGTAAGTTCTTTTTCTGTGGTTCCCATTCCCAAAGATGATTGGGGAATAGATGTTATCCTTACTGGCTCACAAAAAGCACTGGCACTTCCTCCCGGACTTGCCTTGTTCACAGTTTCCGACCGGGCTTTTGCACGGGCTGAAAGCATTGAAGGCCGTGGCTACTACTTTGACTTCCTGGAATTCTTAAAGAATCATGAAAAAGGAATGACCCCAAGCACGCCTGCAATTCCACAAATTCACGGGCTTAAATACACTTTGGATCAGATTTTTACTGAAGGTGTTGAGAAACGTCATGCTCGCCACTCTCGTTTAAACGACATGGTACATGGGTGGGTTGATCAAAAGGGATTTGAACTTCTGCCTGAACAAAAATTTGCATCTAAATCGCTCACCTGCGTTAGGAACAACTTAGAAATGGATATCGCTGGGTTTGTAAAAGCATTGAAGGTTGAGAAAAAAATAGCGATCGACGGAGGATACGGAAAAATTAAAGGTAAAACCTTCCGCATATCAAACATGGGGAATGAGACGGATGATTCTATGGCTCACTTACTCAGTTGTATGGATGAGTTGCTCCCCCGCTTTCTACGTTCCTTATAGTTTGCACTCATTTTTGCCCGATACCACTCGCCTCAAAGGCTCATGAAAAAACTTATAATCGCAGAAAAGCCAAGCGTAGCCCGTGACCTTGCCAAGGCCCTTGGTAAAGTCCCCCAAAAGGAAGACTACTTTGAAAATGATGAATGGATAATCGATAGTGCAATAGGGCACTTGGTTGAACTCTACATGCCAGATGATTTCGATAAGAAATTAAAAGCATGGAAAATAGCTAACCTCCCTATCATTCCTCCAAAGTTTGAACTGAAACCGGTAACTACTGCTAAGAAGAAATTTCAAAGCCTTAAAAAGCAGCTCAAAAGAAAAGATGTTGAGCATGTCATCAATGCTTGCGATGCCGGTCGTGAAGGGGAGTTAATTTTTAATTACATTCACGAGCTTTCTGGATCTAAACTTGCAATTAAAAGACTTTGGCTGATGTCGATGACGGACAAATCTATTCGCGAAGCTTTTACCAATTTGCGTGATTCCTCCCAGATGCAACCCCTTTTAGATGCAGCTAGATGTCGTTCCGAGTCTGACTGGTTAATCGGAATAAACGGAACAAGAGCTGTCACTATCAAGAGAAACAAGGCGAGCAGTCGGCAAGTTTCCACCGTTGGTCGTGTGCAGACCCCCACCCTATCCCTGGTAATAGAAAGAGAACATCAAATTCAAGCATTTGAGCCCCAGACCTTTCACAATATTCGTGCGAATTTCGAGATAGCAAACGGAGTATATCAAGGCATTTATCAAAAACCAGATTTCAAAAAAGACCCAGACAACGATCGTGACCGCGTCGACAGAATTTGGGACAAAGACTTGGCGGAATCTATTTTTGAAACAGTCGAAAAAGCAAGTTTTTGCCAAGTTTCGGAGAGCAAAAAACGGTCGAAGCAAAGTTCTGCCCGGCTCTACGATTTAACCACACTACAACGCGAAGCAAATCGTTTGCACAGTCTACCTGCCAGTCGAACTCTTCAAATTGCTCAGGCTCTTTACGAAAGACATAAAGTCATCACTTATCCCCGTACCGACTCTAAAGCTCTACCAGAAGATTATGTTCCGACGTGCACTGAGTTGTTAAAACGTGTTTCTGGCGACTTACAACCTTACGCCCACAAAGTTTTAGACAAAAATTGGATAAACCCCAAAGACAAACGAGTATTTAATGACAAACAGATAAGCGATCACTTTGCGATTATTCCAACATCAAACAGCCCGCAAAAACTCGATGCAATGGAGTTAAAGATTTATAATCTTATACTTAAACGTTTTATTGCAGTTTTTTACCCTCCTGCCGAGTGGGATATAACCACGCGGATAACTGAAGTTTCAGACCATTCCTTTAAAACAGAAGGCAAAGTTTTAGTGGATCCGTCTTGGTTGTCTATTTATGGAAAAGATCAAGGTGGTGAAGATACACTCCCTGCACTTTCTCCAGAACAAGATAAGGAAGTAAAACTACTTGATTCCGAATTAATTAGCGACGAAACAAAGCCTCCTCCTCGTTACAACGAGGCCACGCTTCTCTCTGGTATGGAAGGAGCGGGAAAGCATGTGGATGATGAAGAATTAGCAGAGGCTCTAAAAGAAAAAGGTTTAGGCACCCCAGCCACGCGGGCTTCCACGATCGAACATTTAATCAAAGAAAAATATTTGAGGCGGGAAGGTACCGAACTTTTCCCTAGCCTTAAAGCCGAAGATCTATTCCAGTTTTTACATGCTGCTGGAGTGGAGGTTCTTACCAGTCCGGCAATGACTGGGGAATGGGAACAAAAACTTCGCATGATTGAAGATGGCAAAATGTCCAGAGCTACCTTCATGGAAGGAATTTCGTCCATGACCAAAGATTTTGTGGAAAAGACGACAGGCTTTGATGAGACCAAAGCATCACTAAAGGAAACAAACCTACATTCCCCTATTGATGAACAACCACTATTCGAGGGACTCAACAGTTACCAGAATGAATCCGGAGATTTTAAAATATCCAAAAACATAGCTGGTCGACGTCTGACCGTTGAAGAAGTGGGGATTTTACTTAAAGATAAACGGGTCGGTCCTTTAGATGATTTCATCGCAAAAACTGGCAAAAGATTCTCGGCGATGTTAAAAATGGAAGACGATTTCAAAATCTCCTTTCTTTTTGACAACTCAAAAAATGAACAGGAAGAGTCAATAGAGAAGGAGATGATCAAAACCGCTCCAGTACTTGTTGATTGTCCTTTATGCAAAGGATCCATTCGTCAAACAGACCTCTCGTTTATCTGCTCGGACAATAAAAGAGTTTCCGATGATGGTACCTGTAATTTCAGAATTACCCGTAAACTTTTAGATAAAGAAATCCCGATTGAAGAACTAAAGAAATT
>NZ_CAXLML010000114.1:0-4271 GCF_964187505.1 Candidatus Chordibacter forsetii | reverse complement strand
GCACGGCGTACAGAGGCATAGACAGAGTAAGCTCCGTTGTTTGCCCTCAGGGAGGAGATGTTAAGGAAGTCATTCGTACCATCAAAGCGTATCGATGGCTTGCTTCCAAAAGAATTTGCCTGGCGGGTCGGTTGGTTATCGGTGGTCGTCTGGTTAACCGTAGCAGAAGTCAGCGACTTGTCTGTCCATGCCGAGACAGCGGTCCCATTGGTCACCGAATCGGTGGTGCCATCTCCATTTAAATCGGAGGCATCCACCCAAAGGGCGAGATCAGAAATGGAGTATTTATTGAGTGCGGTGTTGGCCGGTACAAATGTCTGAACTGGTCCCCAAGATGTTCCCGCTGAGGTCACTGCTTTGGCGGTGTAGTAATAGGTCGTACCCTTGGTCAGTCCGGTAAGAGGTGTGGAGATCACTCCTACTCCATGGGTTCCAGAGATTGCCACAGGGGTATCCCAGTTGGCCGGAGTCGTACTGCCGTTGTTGTCACCCCAGTAGAAAGTGATCGCGGCGTTCTCACCACCCTGGGTAACGGTGGGTTGGTAAGGATCGCTGGTGTAGTAGGGGTGTGCTGCGGAGAACATCGTATTCATTAAGCCCCATTTGCGGGCTAAATATCCTTCAATTTTTAAACGCTCCGTTTCGGGTACCACTCGGTTGAGAATAAAGAATTCCGCAATTCTCGATTTTGACCGGGTGTGGTTGCCACGGTTATCTCCGCCAAAGCTTATTTGACCAGGTTTACGGCTGGTGCCATCGTTGGCTCCTGTGCCGTCGGTCATAACTTTTACGCCATCTAACCAAACATTCCCAACATCTGTATCACTGAGAGTGGCTTGATAAATGTGAAAGTTTGAGGTGTCCTGGCTATCAGTATCTTGTGATTGCGGGTAAAGCCAGCCATTGAAATAGGCCACATTTTTAATATGTCCGTACCTAACACCAAAGGACCAACCATTGTTGTTGTAGGGCGATTGTATATGACCGGAATGGCTAGAAGTTCCCTCGTCTTTTGAAAGTAAAAAGATAGAGAAATTTTCTGTGTGTGCTGCGAGGCTGGACGTGCTTGAAATGTAGGCATTATTGGTTCCATTGAAATACACAACGCCTTTTCCATTGAGCCCATTGGTTTCAAAGGCTGGACTACCATCCACATTGGATGCATGTCTACCATTCCCTGATTTGTCCTGCCAACCCGTACCATTGGCGAGGTTGTAGTTACTGGAGTTTGGTGTGCCGTCCCCATCGGGGTCGTTCCCATCCATCCACATCAGCAATCCAGATACCGAAGATCCAGAGAAAGGCTCTCCGGTGGTGTAGGTTGCACCCCCGGTGGAGTTTAGGTCTGCGTTCAGGGTAACGCTGGTCTTGGTCACATCGGTGGCTCCTGGAGTGAGTACCTGTGGCAGACCAAGAGTTACAAAGCTGTTGGTGTTCGACTGGGTGGCTCCCCCATTGTTGGTGGCCACAAAAGCATATTCATATCGGGAACCTGCGGACAGTCCGGTCAGGCTCTTCGAGAAGGTGCCCACCGCCCCGGCTCCGCTCACATCCACACCGGTGCTGGAACTGGCTACCCGGTTGCTGAAGGCATAGAGGTGCATGCTTGCACTCACATCTTCAACGGTAAATTCGGCTTCCGTACCATCTGCTACATAAGTGCACTCGACCAATAAACCATCATAAGCACTGTCCTGGTATTTATCCTGGTTGAAGGAGAAGGTTGCTCCTGGAAGGTCCGAGCAACTTACTTTCATGGTACGGCTTCCCGACCATGATTGATTGTAGGTAGTGAAGGTGTAGACCTGACCATCCGTCAGACCGGTTAGCTTTATTTTCTGATAGCCGCCGGTGCTACCGAAACGAAATCCTTTATCTAAAACCGTGCCGATATTACCCAGAACAGTAGAATTGTAGCTAGGTTGTCCAGCCATCCATGAATCATTTAAGTGCCCGGTAAAACCAGTTGTAATATTCCAATTTGTACCTGAATTGGTGGAACCTCCATTACCTTCTCCAGTAAAGGTGACCCCATTAACTGTAACATTTGTTGCTGAGCCTATATTAATGGCATGAGTGTAAGAATCATCACTTGTTATGCCTGAGTCGGCATCTCCAGTGAGGTGAGCCTCTCTCCATCCCAATTGGAAATCGATATCATCCCCATAATAAAGACGCACTCCAGGTTGGTCAGCGCCATCGTAGGAGAGGATGGTGCCGTTGGTGGTTGCGGTGGTGCCCGCCACGGAAGTGGCGGCATCTGCAGAAATTGCAGGTGCTTGGGCCTGGGAGTTGGTGAGCACGGAGTAGGCATCCGACCATGCTGTGCCCTTGGAGTTGTTCGCCGCAATCCGGAAAACGTAGTTGGTACTCGCCGTTAGACCGTTCATTGATAGAGCAATATCGCCCGCACTTTGAGCGTTGGGTAGGGTGTAACCGTTTTGCCAACCGGGCACCGATGAAGGTAGGGTAAGACCCCATTTTACGGCAAGATATCGCTCGAGTTTTTGACGGTCAGAAGTGGAAATTACACGGTCAAATACAAGAAGTTCCGCAACTTCTCCTTTGGATGCTTGGCTGAGGTTTGTTTGAGCACCCAAAGAGAGCTTACCGGGTGAATAGTTGGAATTGTGAGCTCCGGTACCATTGGTAGTGCTCTGAACTGCATTTGTCCATGTGTTGGCCTGGTCAGAATTATTCATGGTAAGCGCATGTAAGTGCCAGTTTGTATCTGCAGCTTCATTTGCCTGTATAACCCAACCCTCGTAATAGAATCGGTTATTATAGCCACCATGAAATCCCATAAGCCAATTTTTATCTTTGCTTGCGATAACGCGGGCATTTTGACCTCCAGTTAATCGTGAAACCGATAAAATAGAATAATTAGATGCGATGAAACTATTGTCTGTCCAGAGTTGATCATTACCATCGAAGTTGACCACATTTTTTCCGTTCACAACAGTGCGGGTAGGATCTCCAGTCTTTTGATCAAATGCATAATCGCTACCTGCTTTGTTGTACCATTTTATGACATTGGAACCACTTAGCTGGAAGCTGTTGGTATCATCCGCATCCATCCAAAGTTTAAGATTGGGCTGTCCTAACGGACTGAGAAGTGTATTGCTCGTCCCTTTATCCACGGTGTCATAAAACACGGTCATCGTAGTATCCGCTCCACCAGTCTCAACTAAGGTGGCGGTGGCGGTGGCGTAGCTTGAACCCGCAGTCACCGGAAATACATCCCCATTTCCACGACCGTAGATATTGGTGATGTCGCCGGCAGAGAGAGTCACCCCATAAACCCGGAAGTCATCGAGGTATTCAGCGAAGCGTTGGCTTCCACCTTGGTAGTTACCGATAGCATAGATATTATCTCCTTCAGATGCATCTAGTTGGCCAACATAAGAACCGTCGATGTAGAACTTGGTTCTCGATCCATCAAAGGTGGCGACCAAGTGTTGCCAGGTGGAGGCGGAAGCTGACGGGACGAGGTTGTAACCCGACCCCACCCAGTTTGTGTGGGTACCTAATTCATTGCTATTATTGCTTACAATAACTTGGTGGTTTGTATTTGAACCGCGGGTTAAAGTTCGATAAGCGGTAGCAGGATACAGTTTCTTAAACCAAGTGGATAGCGAGAATGGATCCGATGCACTATCATTCCCCAAATCAATAGGCGAGGTTACTTTCGCATACGCACCAGTGCTCCCGGTAGGTATATTCAAAGCAGATGCCCCAAACTTTTTCTCGAGGGTGCTGAAAACCGCACCACTCATTAGCGTGGCAGCCGATCCTTCCGCACCATAGTTGGTGGCGGTGGTACCGGTTGTCTCATCAAACTTAAACCATCCAAGCAGGTCGGACTCGCGGGTCACAGTGTAAGCACTTTTGAGAAGTGGAGCACTAGGGTTGATCGTAATGGTAACGACTTTGGAGTCGGAACCCGATAGATTGTTCGCGGTGACGGTGACATTATGGTCGCCCGTGACGGCTGTGTGGCCACTGATTTCACCGGTGGTTGGATTGATCGATAATCCACTGGGCAAGCCGGTGGCAGAGTAATCTGTGCCCGAGTTGGAAGTCACGGTGTACCAGGTGGTACCGTTGGTCTCTGAGTAGACCGCAGAAACTTCGTCAGCAGACAGAGCTACTTTGTATAGACGCACCTCATCTAAGTCGCCAGCAAAGTATTTACTATTATTGGAAGCATCTGAACGGCCAATGTACTGGGGTGTGCGGGAGACCGCATCGGGTGCGGTTTTATCAGCCGA
>NZ_CAXLML010000113.1:0-19843 GCF_964187505.1 Candidatus Chordibacter forsetii | reverse complement strand
ATCTGCCACTGATAATGAATCTGAAGCCAATGAACTAACTTGGTTTGTGAGTGATCCTGAGAATGGGCATACCGAGTATCACCAAAATGGAAATCAATTAAGTTTTAGTTATTCTCCCGATTCTAATTACTCCGGTTTAGATTATTTTTCGATAGTAGTCAGAGATGACGGAGGTGCACAAAATTCACTTTCCCAACAGGTAACGATCCCAGTTTCGATTAATGTAACGCAGCTAGATGATGCTCCATTCTTTGCTTCTTCACCGCCTACAGATTCCAATCTCCCTGATGTAATTAGCTGGAATGATGAGGAAGACTATATATATGAAATTGTGGTCGTTGATTCGGATTGGCCTTGGCAAGGTTACCCCGAGATTCAACTCCGATCATCCCTCCCAATATGGGCAAAATGGAATGATCTCGGGCAAGGGCGTGCTTTATTATCTGGGGCTCCTAAATGGTTTGATGAGGGAAATTACAGCTTTTCGATTGAGGCTTTCAGTGGAGAAGATCTAATCCGTCAAGACTTCACTCTTGTAATTAGAGTAGACGATTATCCACCTAGAATTAAGAATTCGCTTGGTAAAGATATAAACAACGCTGTTCAAGTATTCATTGTTGAAGATGACCATCGTGGAGAAGTCAATGATGCAGTTCTTGGTTTAAGAGCTTTTAATCCTGACAAGGAACCAGGTGACAGTTTGGGTTGGCGTATTCTTTTGCAGCCATCAAGTGGTGCAATTATATCAAATTTAGATTCTATTGAAGAAGGTGAATTTACAATGATTTCAACTTTTGATTATTTCCCGCCGTTACATTTTAACGGTATCGATAGATTTGTTTTGGTTGCTGATGAGGGAGATCGTTTTACCTATGTTCCTTTTGAAGTGCACGTGAAATCAGTACAGGATCCTCCCGTATTTACTTCTAATTCTCCTTTTGAGATTACTTCTTCTTCAGGTAAGTACTTTGAAAAGCAAATAAATGCTTATGATCCGGATAAGCAATTAATTAATTACAAACTACTTTATCCCTCAGGGGATACAAAGTGGTTACAAATAAAGTCTCAAACAAATGATAGCAATGGATCAACAGTTACAATCGGTGGAGTTGTTCCATGGGAAAGTAGTAGCGGGTCTTACACTTTGATCGCATCGGATCCATCTGGAAGGTTTTCGTTACTCAATATCCAACTGGTTGATGACTGAAATTTAAAGGAAAGTTCGGTTTAAGTCCTTTCAACCAATTTGGCTGAGCTTATTTCAGGTGAAAGATGGGATAAAACTTTATTTAAAATTCCTTGAAAATCTAATCCGCAAAGTCTTCGGAGTACATCTACATCGGTTCCATGCGGAATGAACTTGTCGGGCCAACCTAAACGTGAAACCGGAGTTTGAATATTAGAATCTTGAAGGAACTCGACTACTGCAGATCCAAACCCTCCCGCTAACACATTATCTTCAAGTGTTATAATCCTGTCGTGAGTCAATGCATGTTTCTTCAATAATTTTTCATCTAAAGGTTTAATGAAGCGACCATTGACCACGGTAATATCAATACCGTATATAGAGTTCAGGTGGTGGTGTATTTGTTCTGCAACAGACACAAAATCTCCAAGAGCCCAAATGGCGATATGCTCACCTTCCCTTAGGCAGGCAGCTTTTCCCAGAGACAAGGGAAATGCAGTGGTCGTATAATTAATTTTGGCACCAGTTCCCTTTGGATATCTGATGAAAGTTGGTGATTTGGAATTCACTCCTAATTCGATCATCGGAAGAAGTTCGTCTGTACTTACCGGCTGCATTATAACTCCATTTGGTATGCACCTAAGATAAGACAAATCAAATAATCCATGATGAGTCGGACCGTCGTTAGGCGATAAACCGGCACGGTCCAGGCAAAAAGTAACAGGTAAATTTTGCAAACAGACATCATGAATGATTTGATCGTAAGCTCTTTGAAGAAACGTTGAGTATATTGCACAAACAGGTCGCATTCCTTTGGTGGCCATACCTGCAGCCATAAGAACTGCATGTTCTTCAGCAATACCCACATCAAAAAAACGATCAGGGAAAGCATTGCTCATAGAACTTAGACCTGTGCCACTAGGCATAGCCGCAGTGATTCCAACAACTTTATCATTATGTTTCGCAATCTTAACTAACGAATCACCAAAAGCATCTTGGAACTTTTCTGGAGCTCCATTCGAATTTTTCGAAGTATCTGTGCTGCGTGGATTGAAGGGTGGGGCACCATGCCACTTCTCAGGTTCATGGATAGCTGCAGGAAAGCCTTTTCCTTTTTGAGTTAGTAAATGCAGTACGATCGGCTCGTCTGATTGCTTGGCGAATTCGAAAAAATGAACAAGTGATGTAACATCGTGCCCATCAATAGGGCCCAGGTACCGAAGGCCTAATTTTTCGAAAATGCTAGATGGAGCAAGCAATTCTTTGGTGTCCCGTTTGGCTTTTGATATGAATTTTATGAGGGAATCTCCTCCAGGGAATTGAGTAAGGAAATTTTCAGCCTCTTTGTGAAACTTCGAATAGATCGGATTGGTTATTAGTTCGTTAAAGTATTTTGAAAAAGCCCCGACATTTTTCGCGATTGACCATTTATTGTCGTTGAGGATGAGAATGAATTTTTTGGTTGTTGAAGCTATATTGTTTAATGCCTCTAGGGTAACACCGCATGTAAAGGCTGCATCTCCAGCTACTGCCACTACATGGTTTGACTCACCGGATAAGTCGCGTGCTGCACACATTCCAAGTGCGGCTGATAGGGCAGTACCAGCGTGCCCAGCACCAAAAGAATCGTGAACACTTTCATCCCTGGAAAGAAAGCCACTGTACCCTTGAGATTGTCTTAGATCATCAAATTTAGGGTCGTTTCTTCCGGTCAATAGTTTGTGAACATATCCTTGGTGAGAGACATCCCAAACGAAGGAGTCATTGGGAGAATCAAATGCAAGGTGCAAGGCAACGGTTAGTTCAACAACTCCCAAGTTTGGTCCAACATGTCCGCCATTTTCAGAGGTAACGGAAATAATCTTATCTCTTATTTCCTGGCAAAGTGTAGAGAGTTCATCTTTCCCGAGTTTTCGTAAGTCTTTTGGGCCTTTAATTTTGTCGAGAATCATTTTGCTTGTCGCTTAGTATATCAGTGGTTGCCTCCTTGATTTTGAACTCTGCGTCATCTAGCTTTTTGCGGCAAATGCTTAAAAGTTGAATCCCTTTTTGGTAGTTTCCAACAAGTGAATCGAGATTAAGATTACTGTTCTCCATATTGGATACAATTTCATCCAGTTTTTGGATGGCTTGTTCAAAGTTAATTTCGCCTGATGGTTTTGTCGAATTCACGATGTAGGTTTATTATGCCTTTAATTTGATTTGTAGCAAACTAAGAAAGTAGACATCGATAGGTGGACAGAATTTATTTTGTCTGTAAAGTAAGCGGTAATGACATTTCTACAAATTTTACTTACTGTGCTTCTTTGTACCAGGTATTTGTTCGAACGTATCTTAGCTTTTTCTAATGTGACAACCGTTAAGGCCAACCTCGAGAAATTACCTGATGAGGTTAATGGCTATATGGTCGAAAAAGACTGGCGGAAATGCTCAGAATATACTTTAGCCAAATCAAGTTTTTCTGCCTTTGAGGATTTGTTTTCATTATGCCTTTCCTTTTTCATTTTATTTGTTGCTCTTCCTTGGGTCTTTCTCAACTGGCCGACTAGTAAAGATAGTCCTATCTGGGAAATATCTTTGCTGGTATCAAGTATGGTCCTAGTACTTCAACTTCCAGGGTTCGTTTTTGACTGGTTCCGCCAATTTAGCTTGGAACAGAAATTTGGTTTCAATAACCAAACACAAAACCTATGGATTATGGATAAGATTAAAGAAACTATATTATCTTTTGTGTTTCTTGGTTTAATGATTGGAGTATTGGTGTTTTTTTACAGAGAATTTTCAGCATTTTCTCCCAACTATTGGTGGTTTTGGTCATTTGGAGGTGTGTTTTTTCTTCAACTGGTATTGATGGTTTTATGGCCAAGGTTTATTCTACCTCTGTTTAATACCTTAACTCCGTTAAATGATGATGGCTTAAGTGAAAAATTGCACAACCTAGCAAATAAAACTGGCTTTAAGGCAAAGGAAATACAAGTCATTGATGGGAGCAAAAGGTCGGGTCATTCCAATGCTTTTTTTACGGGTTTTGGAAGATTCCGTAAGATAGTCCTTTACGATACGCTGTTAGAACAAATGAATGAAAGTGAAATTGAAGCGGTTGTGGCACATGAGATCGGTCATTATCGCCTAGGTCATATCCCTAAGCGATTGGCTCTTTCATTGATTTTTGGGTGGGGGTTCTTTTACTTACTGCACATTCTTCTGAGTTCAGATTGGTTAATCACTCAACTAAACCTTTCTGACGAACTTGCTGGGGCATTTGCACCAGTGTTTTTAATCGCTTTATTTTTTGGAGGTTGTTTTTCGTATTGGTTAAACCCTTTATCTAATATGCTATCTCGTAAACATGAATTTGAGGCAGATAAGTTTGCTGGTGAAGCAATTGGCGGTGCAAGTGCTTTAAAATCTGCTCTTCGGAAATTGTGTACTAAAAACCTTAGCTATCCTTTGCCTCATCCTTGGTTGTCCTACTTTCATCACTCACACCCAAGCTTACCCGAGCGAGAACTGAATCTTTCTCAAGTTAATAAGTGATTACATGCTTAGGTTTTTGATTTATTCAATTTCTGACTTCTTCGCTTAAAAAAATAAGAATGAATGAGTATGCTGGATATTACTCCTGCCAAGTTCATTATTACATCTGCTGTAGAAGGAAAACGACGAGGAATGAAAAATTGGCTAAATTCATTTAAAATTGCAAAGGAGATACAGATCAAAATGCTTTTAACTAAATCCTTAGACCGATAGTTGTTCCTCCTCAAAAACCATGTCCATAACCAAGCGAATACGAAAAAAAGGGGGAAATGACTCAAGTCTTGTAACCAAAATGGGTAATTAAAAAGTTCTTCTGAAATATAAAGTAAGAAATCGTGTGCTGAAATTTCTTTCAAAGTTTCAGGCTTAGGGAATCCAGTCAATGTTTGTATGATTAAAGTGTAACCTAGGGGGATAAAGACCCAAAGGGCCGAATTATTAGGTGCCACTAACCAATTAAACTTTTTAGGTGGAATAGGCATCTACAATGAAAAAACTTACTTAACTCTTTGACTTGAAAATATTTCTTAATCATTAAATACACTTTTATGCCGATCTACGAATTTTATTCTCCAGATAATCACAAAATTTATTCTTTCTATTCTCGCACAATAAAAAACTCTGATGTTTTTCCATTATGCCCTGATGGTGAAAAATTAAAAATGCGAAAAATGGTGAGTGCTTTTTCTGTAACAGGAAATGGGGGGGACGGGGATGAAGTTAATGATGATTCTGAAGTTGATCCGTTTTCTAAACTGAGTGATGCCCAATCTTCTAGCGCTATGAAAGAAATGGAGAATGCGATTTCGGGCATGGATGAAGAAAATCCAGATCCTCGCCAAATGGGTTCACTGATGCGTAAAATGTGTGAAATGACAGGTGAAAAAATGGATGGCGTAATGGAGGAGGTTGTTAGGAAATTAGAAGAAGGTGCCAATCCTGAAGAATTGGAGGACAGTTTAGGTAGTGCAATGGAAGATGCTGATGGAGATCAAGATGGGGTCGAATCCTCAATGGACGGTACTTTTAAAAAGGATAAACCCAGCAGGCACCTGGCTCGAGATCCCAAACTTTATGAGTTTGAAGATTACTTATCTCCTTCCAAAAGCTAAAGCTGTGAAGCTCTTTCAATGGTTATGTCTTTTTATCATATTAGGGTGTGGAGACGGTCAATTAGCTAGGAATAACGACTTTAATGGAACAGAATCCGACTTTGTGGAAAGTTTTCAATTTACTGAATCGGTAAGTTCAGAATTGGACACACCTACTTTGCTAGTTGATCGTAGTTCTGGTAAAGCTTACACTGGAAATGTCGATCGAGTTGGTGAACACCAGTCAACTAGCCAAAAATATTTAAATGGACTGCTCAACGGTAAAAGCATTAAGAAATCTCCCGATGGTTCTTGGGTAGAAGCACAATACCTAGAAGGTAAGCTGCATGGACCGATGAGATTTTACGATCCGTATGGTATTATAAGAACCGAAATGTTTTATGAAAAGGGCAAGTTAGTTCCGGTGACTCCTCTTTGATTATTGATCATCTCTTCTTGGATCAAGGGGGAGATAAAAGAAAAAAGATGTGCCTTTGCCCGGTTTTGAATTAAATCCAATCGTTCCTTTGTGGTCTTCGACAAAAAGTTTGCAGTTGTAAAGGCCGAAGCCTGAGCCAGCATTCGAGTCTTTGGTTGTAAAAAATGGATCAAATATTTTATCTGAAATATCAAGTTGAATTCCGGGCCCATTATCAGAAATGATAACTTCTGCCCCGTCTTTTAACACTTTGGTTTGTTGACCTCGGTGGTTTTCAGTTAGTAAATCGCCCCGTGAAACTTTTCTTAAAGTAATTTTAATTTTACCTCTTTTAGCTATTACATCGCGGGCATTAATTACTAAGTTTAAGATTACTTGCCTAAATCCAGTCTCTTCGATGTAGGCCAACATTGGTTCTTTAGAGAACTTTGTAATGATTTTTGCACTTGGAGGTATTAGAATGCCAACAAGGTCCATTTGATCACTTAAAAGGGTTTTTAGGTCATGGAGAGAACGAGTGGCAGGTTTGTCCCGATGCAGGTCTATAATACGACGAACTAGCTTTTGAGCCTGTAAGGCACTTTTTTTAATCTGTCCCATCCCGTTTGCCATAGGGTCATCCTTTTTCATCATTGAATAGTAAAGTTCACTGATAGAAAAAATACCTGCCATGAGGTTACTAAAGTCATGGACGAGACCATTTGTTAAGGTTGCCAATCCCTCTCTCCATACTGAATTGGTCAGCCTATGCTCGGCAATCGCTTGTCTCGTTATGTCAATAAATACCCCATCAAAGCCTAATGTTTTATTTGTTGCTGTTATGATGGGAGTTCGAACATCCAAAAGGTAGATGATTTTGTCTGCTGGTGGAATCCGAATTCTGTAGCTTAAACTAAATGTTCCATTGATTTTTTCGTGAGAAGTTAACTCTCTTTGAAAGTGAGCTCGATCTTGTTCGACAATTTTTTCAAGAAAGAGTCCACCATTCCTATACATTTCCTTATAGTCTAAGGGGAATAGTTTTTGTACTCCTCTTGAAAGATAGCTAAAGGTCATGTCTGGTCGTTGTGTAAAAAAGATACCAGGGAAGTTGCTTACATAGTCAGAAAGGCGGCTTTCAGCTTTTTGGAGTCGAATGAGCGTATTTGCCAACGCCCTTGGGTCTTTCATTAAATCTCCCAGGAACGCTTTTCTGAGTGATTCGTGAGGAGCTAGGGATGTTGAGATAGCAAGTACACCTAAAGTCTCATACCTGCAATAAACTAAGCTTAAGCCAATAGATGATTCACCTTCAGTAGAAGAGATCGGCAAAAATTTTTCGAACGAATTTAGGTGGAAATTTTGATCAATCACAAGACTCCAACTCGGATCTATGCTTGTAATAAGTTCGTAAAAATTTCGACTTAGAAGATTCTCATTAGACTCTCCAATCCATGCGGCAAAGGATTCTGCGGATTGGATGATACATCCTTTGTCATCCAAGGCGACTTGGCTAATTTCAAAATTGGGAATTTTCAAGTTGTCTAAAAATTTATAGCCCCGCTTGCAGGAAAAAGGCAATCTTCGTTCTTCTCCTGTCACATTAAGTCAAAATATCCCCTGGAAATTAAGCCTCTATTTGGCGCGATGATTGCATTGTATTCGCCGATGACTGCCATTCTTGACAACCTTTACAGCCAAGAAAACTACCTTGTTTCAAAAAAACTGCTGGATGCTACTCACCTCAGGCATGAGGCTTTGTCCAACAATTTGGCCAATGTGGAAACTCCAGGCTTCAAAAGAAGAGATCTTCCAAAGGATTTTTCTGTCGAATTAAGAAGGGCAGTAGATCGTAAAGATTTTCGTCGAGTCAAGGGGTTGAACCCTCGAAGTGTTGAGGATCGTCAAGCTAAACCGGTTCGCATGGATGGAAATACAGTTCAACTAGACGAGGAGATGCTCGCGATGAACCGGAATGCACTGAATTATGAGTATTTATCCAACTCAGTTGGTGGAACATTGAAGGAATTAAACTTAGCCATTAAGGGTAGAATCTAAGACTATATGACAATGAATCTTATACCAGGGGTCGAATCAACGGGCAGTGCATTGTCAGCAGAAAAAATTCGTCTCGAAGTTATTGCCCAAAACATCGCAAATTCCAATACTACTCAAGATGCGTCAGGAAAGGTTTACCAGCGCAAGGAAGTTGCTTTTGAAGAGTTTATAAAAACCCCTGATCGTCGCACACCGGGTTATGTGGATGAGAACCTTTATCAGGGAGTTCGTGTGGTCGATGTTTACGATGATCAAACGCCCGGGAGAATGATTTTTAATCCTGGACATCCCCATGCAAACAAAGACGGGATGGTTGAAATGCCTAATGTTGATGTTTCTAGAGAAATGATTGACCTTATAAGTGCTTCTCGAGCTTACGAAGCCAACCTTTCTGTTGTTAAAACCTCCCGTCGCATGGCTCAGCAAGCCTTGGCGATCGGAAGATAAATTTTTCTTATTATGGACGCAGTATCATCTCTACCATCGCTTAACGATTTGCTTAGGCAAAACCCTAATCTCAATCCGCAAAAGTTTTCCAACAAAATTGGATCCGAACAGCATTCGTTATCCGGTATTTCGCAAACCGGTCGAATATCTGCTCCAATTATAGATAAAACAACACCTACTGATCGGGTTACTGCACCTGGTTTTTCGGAAATGTTTGAAAAATTCGTTCGTGGTGTGGATCACAAAAAGAAAGTTTCCGCTAAAGAAACTCAAGATCTTATACTTGGAAAATCAGACAATATTCATGAAGCTGTGGTGAAGTCAGAAGAATCGAAGGTAGCATTTAATTTAATGATAGAGGTCAGGAACAAACTTGTTGATTCGTACAAAGAACTCATGCGCATGCAGGTTTAGAATTTGTAATATTTTATGAAAGAAAGATTAAACAGATTAGGGGAAATTTGGAACGCTCTCTCTACCTCTCAAAAGTTTTCGATGACTGGAGCTTTTGTGGGTGTCCTCGTTGTTAGTGCGGCGATTCTGTCTTTTTCTGGTGGAAGTAAAGATCTAAGACCTTTAGTAAGCGGAGCAGATGCTGCTGATTTAGGAGAAGTAACCGAAGTTCTAAAAGCCAATCAAATTGAGTTTGAGTACGGTTCTGGTGGCGATTCTATCTTGGTCACTGCAGACAAACTGGCTGCTGCACGGATGGAACTGGCGATGAAAGGGTTACCTAAGAGTGGCGATGTCGGGTACGAAATTTTTGATGAAGGTAATTTTGGGATTAGTGATTTTGTTCAGCGTACTAATCACACCCGAGCCATTCAAGGTGAGCTGGCCCGAACTATTTCCATGATGGATGCAATTAGGTCTGCTAAAGTTTTTGTGGTTAAGCCCGAAAATAATTTATTGCTAAGCGAGGATCCTAACGATCGTCCAAGTGCGTCTGTTTATGTTGATACTGGAGGTAACACCTTGGATAAAAGCAATGTGAATGCCATTCAATTTTTAGTAGCACGTTCAGTCAAAGGTATCAATAAATCCAATGTAGCAGTTCTTGATAATCAAGGAAATCTGCTTTCAGATGAAGGAGAGGTTGAGGGGGCTGCGGGAGTGGTTGGTCAAATGATGAAAGCATACCAAGCACAAGAACGCAGACTTGAAGAGAAAATTGAAACGATGCTTGCCCGCATTGTTGGCAAAAATAACGTGGTTGCACGAGTCTCTGTAAACCTTAATACCAAATCCTCGACCCTCTTAGATGAACAATTTGACCCAGAAGGGCAGGTTCCAAGAACACAAACTTCTGACAAGGACTCGGCTACAACCGTTGAAACTAAGCCTCAAAACAGAGGTGCGGGAATGGGTGCCAATGTGCCTAATGTTAGTCAAGACGCAACTGAACAAGAACCTCTCATGGCTCAAAGCGATGAAAAGCGTGAAAGTAAGACCACTGACTTTGAGATTAGTCGTACGCTTCGGGAAGAAGTCCAAGAACCGGGTTCTATTGTTGGGCGAAGTGCTGCCGTTCTTATTGCCAAAGGTGAGTCTCCAAGAACTACCCAAGAAATTGACGGTATTCGCGATGCCGTTGTGAATGCAATTGGGGCGCGTTTCGACCAGTCCGATCTCAGTACTCATGTTACTGTTCACGAGGTTGAGTTTTTGCCTGCTTTTGTTGGTCCTGCGGGGGAAACTCTGAACCAATTTCAACAAATACTTGATACCTATGGTCCGCATTTGAAAAACCTTCTTGGTGTGGTGCTAGCGATAGCTATCTTTATAGTCTTCTTGAGAATGCTCAAGAAGTTCAAGCCAAGTGATGCCGAGGTTCAGGTTCTCAATGAAGATGACCAACAACTACTCTCGGGTACAAGAAGTTTGGGTAGTGGCTTAACACCGGAGCTTCTTAATGATTTGATCCAAGAAAAGCCTGACAATGTAGGTACTGCTTTGAAAAGATACTTAGAGACGGGTACAACTCGGTAATTTTTATTCGATCTTGCGTTTAGTATGGACGAATTAGAGGAAGAAGAAGAGAGCGTTTCCGAACGCTATTCCAGGTTGTCTAGGCATGAGAAGCTAGCGCTCCTCATGATTGCTTTAGGTCCTGATGCGTCCTCCACTCTACTAAAGCGTTTTGAACAAAAGGATGCGGATAGTATTTGTAAAAAAATTGCAGATTTTCCATTGGTTAATCAAGAGATGAAGGATTGTGTGTTGGATGAGTTTTCGGAAATCATTGAATCCAGTGTGAATTCAAACTTAGGAGGGTTATCGTTTGCAAAGAAAACCCTTGAACTTGCACACGGAGATTTTAAGGCGAATAACATTTTGAACCGCATTTCTCCAGTTCGAGACACTCTCGAGTTTATGGAGGATATAAAGGAGATGGATCCTGGTCAGATTTACAATGTTTTGCGCTTAGAACAACCTCAGACAATTGCATTTATTTTATCCAATTTAGACGCTGATAAAGGGTCTGAAGTACTAATGATGATGCCGCCTAATGTTCAAGAACAAGTTGTTGAAAGGGTGGGGAGCATGGAAACAACGCCACTTGCCCAAGTTGAGCTTGTTGCCAGTACGCTTGGTGCGAGAATTGGTCAAAAAGGCCAGTCTCCACGGGTTGTCTCTGGTGGAGTCAAGGCAGCTGCTGATCTATTGAACTGGTTTGATAAGGAACAAAGCAAGGAACTTTTGAAAAGTATTGAGAAAAGGAACCCCAAACTTGGTGGTTCAATTCGTCAGAGAATGTTCCGTTTCGAAGATATTGTACGACTTAGTCCAGGTGATATTTCCAAAGTTACCAAGGAGGTCGATCAAGATGATTTGGTCATTGCTATGAAAAATGCTTCTCCTGAGCTTAAAAAAGCAGTTTATGCGACCATGTCCAAGCGAGCGGTTGAAGCCTTGGAAGAACAACTTGGATTCCTCGGACCTAAGCGCCTTTCTGAAATTGAATCTGCTCAAGATCGTGTAATACAAATCCTCCGAGAACTCGAGGAAGACGAAGAGATTATCTTGGATACAGGAGGAAGCGACGTTGTCGTTCAATAAAAAAGTTTCTTTCCCTAATGATCTCAAGGGATTTAGTGTAAGATCAGTCTCTTCGCCGCCCGTTCCCATTGAAAAGGTTGCTGAAGAATCAGGTCAAAAATTTGAGGAAGGGAAGAAAAGTGCTACTGATTTCTACCTAGCTGAAATAAACAAACTTAGAAATGAGTTCGCTGCCAATCAGCAAAGTGTTCTGGAAAACCTTAACAAAAAAACTGATCACACCCTTGATCAATTAAATGAAAACCTTCCCGGTTTGGTTATGGAAATTATTGAAAAAATAATTCCAGGTATTGAATTGGGTGCAAATGATGTTGAGAGAATTGTCCGTTCTTTAATCGGCGAATTTGCGGATGAAGAAGAAAACCTTGAAGTGTTTCTTTGTCCCGAAGATCTAAAACTGCTCAAAGCCATGGGCAAACAGATAAATCATCAAGAAGTCGACGATAATAATGCTTCGCAAAATGAGGATGGTTTTGCGAGTGCGATTGCGGGGATTTTTGATAATTTGGACGGAGAAGACGCAATTTTCGCAGATCTTCCAAGAGTAAAATTTTTTGAGGATGCATCCTTATCCAAAGGAGATTGCCAAGTTAAGAGTAAGTTTGGCCTTTTGGACGGAAGAATCGCCACCAAGATGAGAAAGGTAAGAGAGGAGCTGACTGGAAATGGTTAATTCTTTGTCAGAACGATTTTCTCTTTTGCAAAATGGTGTTAGAGGTGTTCGAACCTTTGACAAAGTTGGTGTAGTTCGCCGTGTTACTGGTTTAGTAATTGAATCCGAGGGTCCGGAAACCTCAATCGGTCAAGTTTGTTCAATTACATCTGATCGGAGCACCGAGAAGATCGAAGCCCAAGTTATTGGTTTTCGTGAAAACGTTGTTCTTTTAATGGCTTTAAATAGTATCCATTTGATCCATCCTGGTTGTAAGGTGATTTCTCGCCGAAATTCGAATGAAGTGCCATTCGGACCATCTTTATTGGGTAGGATTATAGACGGGATGGGTCGGCCGATTGACGGGAAAGGCCCTTTGGTTGCTCCTTCTCGTGATGGTTTTTATGCAGACCCGCCTAACCCTTTATCTAGATCAAGAATCAAAGAGCCTTTTGCTTCTGGGATCAAGTCGATAGATTGTTTTGTCCCCATGGGAGTTGGGCAAAGAATAGGAATTTTCGCAGGAAGTGGTGTGGGAAAATCTATTCTTCTAGGCATGATTGCTAAAGGTTCAGATGCCGATGTAAATGTCATTTCACTTGTAGGGGAAAGAGGTCGTGAATTACGAGAATTTGTGGAAAGCGATTTAGGTGAAGAGGGATTAAGAAAATCCATTGTGGTTGTTTCAACTTCTGACCAACCGGCACCTATGAGAATTCGTGCATCTATTTTGGCAACCGCAATTGCTGAAGGGTTTCGAAATGAAGGTCAAAAAGTCCTTCTACTGATGGATTCCCTGACCAGGTTTGCCATGGCACAAAGAGAAATTGGGCTAGCTTCTGGAGAACCCCCGGCTTCAAGGGGCTATGTGCCATCTGTTTTTTCACTGTTGCCCAAGTTATTAGAAAGAACAGGCACGAGTGAATTAGGTGCAATTACTTCAATTTACACCGTTTTAGTTGAAGGGGACGACATGAATGAACCAGTCGCCGATGCGGTTCGCGGGTTTTTGGACGGTCATATTGTTCTTTCCCGAAAACTGGCAAATGCCAACCACTTCCCTGCAGTTGATGTCTTGAGCAGTGTTAGTCGTTTGGATCGGTCGGTTTGTAATGAAGAGGAGCTGTCTTTAATTTCCCATGCGAGAGATCTTCTGTCCACTTATCATCAAAATGAGGATATGATTAATGTTGGTGCATATGTGAAAAATAGTAACCCCAAGATAGATCTTGCTATTGATAAATTTACTGGAATCCAAGATTTCCTGCGTCAAAAGTTTGATGTTTTAGCCAAACGCGAAAATGCTTTTTCTGAATTGAGGAATGTTCTTAGATGAAGTCTTTTGTATTTAAACTAAAGGCACTTTTACGCCTCAAAGAGAATAAGAGAGGTGTGGCTCTTTCTCAATTCGCAGGCTCGATACAGGAGGTAGAAAAACTAAATACCAACTTAATAAAAGCCCGGGATAGACAAGAGTCGATTTTCCAACTTATGCAGGAAAGGCAAAAAGGGAGTTTTCGAGGTGAGCAAATTCAGTCATTGCAAAGCAGTTTAGACTTGGAGCGTGAGCGTATTTCTAAGATCGAATTGGAGCTCAAACAAGCCCAGGAAATTAAAGTTTCCAGAAGGGAAATATTCTTAAGTAAAGATTCTGAATACAAAGCCGTTCTCAAGCTCGAAGAAAAGCAAAAAGAAGCTCACTATTTCCAAGAAAATTCAAAAGAACAAAAAGAACTCGAAGACATTATCGGTGCTAGATTTCTTTTTCAAAGAATAAACCGCCAAGCCTAATTTATGAAATTCTCTGCATCTGTTATTGTCCTCCTTGCCGTCTTGATGTCCGTTGCTAGTGCCGGGCTAATGTTGTTTTTAAATTTTGACGATCTTTTTAAACTAGCTCCGGTAGTAAAAGCGGAGTTTACCAGCGTTGAGTTCGATGCAGATGATACCAGTTATTCTCCAGCAGAAACTCATTCAATGAATCAATTGTCCAAGGAATTATCTTTATTAAAAGATAAGCTTCTAGAACGAGAGAAAGACCTCGATGCCAGAGAATCCGCTCTTTCAATGGATCTTGAATCCTTGGAAAAACAGAAAAGAGAACTTAACAGGATTCAAGACGATTTGTCTTCACGACTTGCCGAGTTTGAGTCCAAAAAGGGTAAGGATCTAAGTGAGGAAAAATTAAAGGAGTACAAAGACACAGCTAATAGGTGGATCGAGATGGGACCTGAGGTAGCAAGCGTAGAAATCCAAAATTGGAGACAAAAAAGGAGGTTTGAAGAGGCTCTAGGGATTTTTGAAATGCTTAAAGCAGAGGATAAAGCTCCGATCATTGCATTTATGTTAAATAGTGATCAGGATGATTTAATCGAGTTGGCAGATGCACTAGCGATGAGAGATCGAGGGCTCCTTCCCAGCGTGAGCATGGAGTAATAGATTATGACCGAAGTTTCTTTTAATCCCAGTACCAAAGGCCCGTCCCAAGGTCATCAGGCGATGGGGTCGACTGGTTCTTTCTGGTTACCTCCCAAAATGCGTGCAGAAACTTTTAATTCTAATTTACAAAAATTTAGCACATCTTCTAATAAATTACCTCGAAAAGTTTCTGAAAAAGGGAATGGCATTCTTTCTCGTTCAGGCGCAAATAACAATTCTCCCAAAGATAATATTACAAATCCTAGATCTGTATCTAATCATGTAGGTTCCGGGTCATCTGTGAAGGCATCTAAGTTTGGAAATTTAAGTTTTCATAGTAACCAAGCGAATACACTTAAAGGGCAAAGTTTACTCTCGAATCCTTCGATGCCGTCGAAAGTGATTCCTCACCCTTACGCACATTCGAACCCTACATCGTTTAATGGTTCTCAGTCTAAGGCTTCGGGGCCTATACCCCAACAAATTTCAACCTTATCTGGTCACAATGTAGCTACAAGATTCAGTAAGATTGATGATTTAGGTTTTGGTGGCACAAAAAGTGCTACTTCTTATTCCAATCTTGATGATTCCAAATCTCATAAAAAACCAAAAAACTCATTCAATGATAATGAGCTTACGCACTCTAATCCTTTATCTCATGACGAGCTTCTTGATCGCGTTGAGGATTCGTTTGTTTCAGGTGGCATTGGTTTTTCCCACAGTAATGGAATTCTTCGTTTTGCATTTTCTCTCGACAATGGAAGTTCAGTTTCAGTCCGTATCGAGAAAGCAGCCAATGATTTCAAGATTTGTTTCATTTCCAATAACCAAGAGACTCGTGACTTCTTAGCAACCAAGCTTCTTTCTTTCTCTAATAACCTTCCAATTCCAAGCGAGCATTCTTTAAACATCCATATATTCAGTTCTTACAAAGAAATGGACCATGCCTTTTCCAATAAACAAAATTCACCATGATTGATACAATTTCCAATTCTGCTTTTTTGAATAATCAACCGAGTCTCTCGGCTAAAGATGCATCCGAGAGTAACAGTCAGTTAAAAATGGATGACTTTCTGCAATTGCTTACGAGTCAAATTACGAACCAAGACCCTTTGGAACCGATGAAAGATACCGAGTTTATCTCTCAAATGGCTAACATTGCTTCCCTTGAACAAATGCAGCAGTTCACTGACGGATTTTCAAAATTTGCAGATTCGCACGGTGAAATGCTTGCCCAAACTTATTTGGGTAATCGTGTGGAAATTCTTTCCGATAACAAGGAAGTAAACGGAATTGTGGAAGCCGTGAACCGATCCGACGACGGTACAATAGAAGTTGTTGTAAATGGAAATACCTACAACCCTTCAAACATCAAGCGTGTTGAGTTGGCCCATGATGACAGAAAACTGGAACAGGCTTTGGGCAATAACGACAATTTAGACAAAGAGCACTTATCTAAATAAGAAACTTTGTTAATTCTGATAAGTAATTTCGTATGATTCCTTCACTCCATAACGGTGTTTCCGCCCTCAAAAGTTTTTCCGAGGGATTGCAAGTTCTTAGTAACAATATAGCCAATGTTAATTCCCTTGGCTACAAATCTGCACGGGCTAACTTTACTGATAATTTTTATATTCATCAAAATAATGCAGGTCCTGCTGTAGGTGGTGAACCGCAAAATACTACAAGGAACTATGGTTCTGGTGTAAGCGTGGGATCTTTGTCCTCTAATTTTAACCAAGGTATTATTGAGAATACTGGTCTTGATTTAGACTTAGCAATACAAGGGGAAGCTTTGCCCAATGCAGGTGGCTTTTTCGAAGTCATCGACCCAGAGTCTGGTGAGGTTTTTTACACGAGAGCAGGAGCTTTTGAATCAACTGCTGAAGGTATAGTTGTAACTCGTGACCAAAATCGGTTCCAGTTAACAAATATCCAAGATCAACCACTTCTTCTTGGTCTTGAAGACGGTGAGGATTTATTAGCTCGTCGAATTGACGACGATGGAGTGGTTAGCCTCATCGTCAGTAAAGATGGGCAAGATTCGATCCGCGTAGCAGGTCAGGTAAAGATAGCCAATTTTCAAGCTCCTCAGTATTTGCAACGTACTGGGAATGGTTTTTATTCTAATGGGCAACCTGGTGAAAATTTCGCTGGATTAGTTGAAAATTCGATTCCGGGGTCGGGTTCGAATGGTAAGATTAAACAATACGCTCTTGAACTTTCTAATGTCGACCTCACGAACGAATTTGCTATGATGATAAGTCATCAAAGATCATTCCAAGCTGGATCGAGAATAGTGACAACTTCGGACGCCATCCTTACTGAAGCAGTCAATTTAAAGCGTTAACCCTTAAACCTTTATACCTAATGTGTGCAGACCAACTAGATGAGTTACCAACCAATGAAAGTGAGAAGAATTCCGGCGGCGGAAATTTGGTGCCGGCATTAATTGCAATCATACTTGCCCCAGCATTGACCGTAGCAGCTATGACTTTTGTAATTAAGATGAATAAACCTGAACAGATCGTTAAAGATCAAATTATTGAAGGTGGACAACCTTTGAATATGGAACCGTCAGGTGAGGAGAAATTTTACGAACTAAAGCAACTTATTACCAACTTGGGTGGTCCCATAAAATCTCGTTACATTAACATCGAACTTAGGATGGAAGGACTTGCTGGAGATTTTGAAAAAGTTTTGGAAATGAACGAACATCGCATCCGTGACAAGGCTCTCTCTATAATGGGTGGGTACACCTACGAAGATGCCCAGTTGGATGGGTTTCAAGAACGGGTGAGAATTGATTTAAAGAAATCATTTTCCATGGTACTTCGAAAATATCGAGATGGAGAAAGCGATTTGATCCGCCAAATCTATTTCACACAATTTGTGGTTCAATAATTAATATTTGTTTCCCATGCCTGATTCAGATAATTTTGAAGACGAAAGTTTTGATGTCGATGAACTGAGTGGCAAATCTGGTGATGAAAGGTTTGTGTTTTTGCACGATGGTACGAAGATTTCAGATTCTTCTGACTTGAAAATCAAGAACTACGATTTTACGAACCCAATTGTATTATCTGAAGCAGATCTTGCCCTTCTTAAAACTAAATCTGAACAGTTTGTCTATTACCTTTCAGGACATCTTTCGATGTTTCTGCGTACAGAATTTAACCTGGAACTAGAAGACTTAAATGCGGATCTTTACAAAAGTTTCGTTTCTTCGATTAATTCCCCCTCCTGTGTTACTCTCTTCAAATTGCAAGAACTTAATGGTGTCGGATTGCTTGATGTAAATGCCCATTTATCAGCAACTGTTGTCGATCGCATTCTAGGCGGGCGAGGATCTACCAACCCAGAAGAACGCGGACTCACAGACATCGAGAAAGCGTTGGTAGAAGATTTTAACCTCATAATTTTGGAGGAATGGTGTAAACAGTGGGACTCAATTAAGAAGCTCAATCCAGTAATAATCGGTACCGAGACAACCGGGAAATTTCTACAGACTTCCCCTCCACATGCGATGATGTTGATCCTTAGTATGGAGGCATCTTTTGGTGATGTTTCTGGTCCTCTGCGAATATCGGTTCCTTACTACACCATGGAACCCGTTCTCAGTGGGTTACTTTCCCAAACCAATACTCCAAGCAAGGTAAAGCAAACAGTCTCGCCCAAGTGGCACGAGATTTATGATCAAATTCCTGTTGATGTATCTATTGAATGGGATGCATTCGAACTTAGTGTTCGGGATTTACTCAATTTAGAAGTCGATGACGTTATCGAGTTGAATCCAGAAATTATTTCTAAAACAAAAGCCAGAATTGAAGATCGCACCTGTTTTATTGGTGAGGTCGGATTAACGGGCGATCAAGTCGCTTATCAAGTAAATGAGTGCATGTCAGAAAGTCTTAACTTAATCGGTAAATCTTATGGATAGCAAAAAAATGGACATTGTTATGGACGTAAAAGTCCAAGTTACGGTTCAGTTGGGCACCGCCCAACTGCCAATGAAAGAAATTGTAGAATTAAGTCCTGGGTCCCAGATTCAATTAAAACAGAATGCCAAAGACCCGGTCAGTTTGTTAGTTAATGGCAAACTCATCGCCCTTGGTGAGGTTGTCGTAATTGACGATCGGTTTGGACTCAAGATTACCGAAATCGTCGATTCGATATCCTAGGTATTCCTCTCTTTTTTCATCCCTCTATTTACATCTGCCTCACACTCCTGTTTAGGAAAGTGATCATTTTGTCATATTATGGGTCAACTCGAAGAATTTAGCCAAATTTTTCGTGTCATCGGATTTTTAGGTATTTTAGCTTGTTTAGCTTACCTCCTGAATCGATTCGTTTCTAGTAGTCAACTTTCGAAATCTACGAATAGTGGGAAGGGGATAAAACTCGGCGAAACGAGATCCCTTGGCAATAAACAGTTTCTTGTGGTCGCCGAATACGATTCACATAAATTTTTGCTGGGGATAAGTCCCGGTCGAATCGAACGTTTGGCGAAATTAGACCCAATAGATTCCTCCGGTGCTGACCAAATTTGAAACTAATGAGACATGTTCATTGCAACTTTTATGGGTAATTTAATTCGCTTTAAGTTTGGTTGGATTTTGTTGTCTTTTACCTTTTTGATATTCTGTAATTTTGCTGAGGCACAAACTGCAGGGACAGGTTCACCGGGTCTGAGAATTGATGTAAGTGGTGCTAACGAGGAGGGTGATTTGGGACTGGCGATTCAATTAGTAATCGCCATGACTATTTTGACGCTTGGTCCATCTGTAATTATGATGATGACCTGTTTTACCCGAATCATAATAGTACTTGGTTTTGTTCGAAATGCTATTGGTGTAAATGCAGCTCCTTCAAGTCAGATAATCATCGGTCTCGGATTATTTCTAACCTTTTTTATCATGGGTCCAATATGGAATAAAATCTATGATGATGCCGTTACACCCTACATGGAGAAGGCC
>NZ_CAXLML010000112.1:0-3853 GCF_964187505.1 Candidatus Chordibacter forsetii | reverse complement strand
TCGGCAACCTTCTTGTGCCCCTCTGATGTGTTGTAAGTTAATTCAATAGGAGGTAGTCGCTCCAATCCTTTTTCTGATAAATAGGAATCGAGCAAACGCCTGGCCTTTTTCGGGTCGTAAAGAAACTGTGGCTGTGGATAAAAACCACCTGTGCCAGGAGGTGTAAAGGTATTTGCGGGTGTTTGTCCGCCTTTTAGAACTTTATCGACCAGTCGTTGACGATCGATTGCCAGGCTAAAAGCTTGGCGAACCCGAAGATCGTCAAACGGGGGAGATTTTAAGTTGAATCGATAAAAATATGTCCCGAGATAAGGTTCGAAGTGAAGTTCATCGGGATACTTTTCTTTCAAATAATCAATGCGATCCGCGGATACACTCTGAGTTAAGTGTAGAAAGCCGGCCCGATAAGCCCGCTCCTCGGTATCAACTGATTCGATGGGGTAGAAACGAATGCCTTCGAGTCGAACGGATGAAGCATCCCAATAGCCTTCATTCTTTCCTACCGCGATGACCGAATTAATTTGATGCTCGATCAATTGAAAGGGTCCATTGCTTACAAAGTTACCTGGCTTGGTCCATGGAGTCCCCATTTTTTCAAAGGCATCAAATTTTTCAAGGGTGGGGCGGTGGACCGGAAACCAGGAATAATGATTAAGCAATTCCAAGAAGTATGGAATCGGATGTTCCAAGGTAATTTTCAAAGTATAATTATCAATCGCTTCGGCTCCCACATTGGCTTCCTCCCAAGACTTTTTTCCTTCATGGTATAGTTTGGCGTTTTTTAGCGGATGAAGCATGGAAGCATACTGAGCTCCGAGATTCGGATTGAGGATACGACGAAAGGAATAAACAAAATCATGAGCAGTTACCGGATCTCCATTGCTCCAGAGTGCATTCTCTCGGAGATGAAAAAGGTAGGTTTTCCCCTCTTCCAACTTCTCCCATCTTTGGGCGACCCCAGGGACGGGTTTTAGGGTTTCAGGATGCTCACTTACCAAACCCTCAAGCAAGGCAGATAGAATATTGTGAGCGGCCACACTGGTCGCCAAGTGAGGATCCAGGTGCTGTGGTTCCGCACCCAATCCAAAGTGTAGGATATTCTCGTTCAGTGCAGTCTCGACATTAGAGGGCTTGGAGCATCCCTGAACGAACCATGCTACGCAAAGACATCCGACCAATGCGATTAAAGGATGAAATTTATGGAATATTAATACTGTGCACATAAAATATGTATCCGACAAATACGAGACAGGCGGTCAGGCTTGGCAAGCAAAAGGATGGATAAATGTTCAGGTTTTAGGTGTTTGTCTTTACTCCGATGAGAGATTCGAAGTATGAATTTCTTTTTCTGAATGCGCGATTACTTCATTCGTAGGTTGCTTTTGATTCCTCCCGTATTGGTAGGGATTAGCTTGTTGGTATTTGCTTTGACACGGATGGCCCCCGGTGGACCGATCGAACAGGCGATGATGCAGATGCAACAAGTGAGCGAGGAAGGCGGGGGTGGACGCAGTCCTGGAACCGAGCAAGCTCTTTCAGCAGCACAGTTATTGCAGATGAAAAGGCTTTACGGATATGATAAGCCTGTCTGGGAAGCGTATTTAATTTGGTTAGGTTTAAGGCCTAGAGAAATTGAATTTCGTGAGGTTCGATTTTCGGATAATAAACAAAAGATTAGCGAACGGATCAGTTTGCCAAACTTTCATCTCGTTCGTTTGGATTGGAATGGGGATGGGTATGTGAGCCGGGAGGAAATTCCGGAACATCTCAAACGGGCAATACCTTTTAAGGAATTCGATCACAATAAGGATGGCCGGATTGACGGGTGGGAGGCAGATTCTCGTAGTGGATGGGTTAGGAAAGCCCGTGAAAGTGTAGATTTACTAAGAGGCGAAGCTGGTAGCGTGAAGATCTTGAATCGTTCCTCTCTTTTGGGAAATTGGCAGGTTCGAATGCGTGATGCAGAAAACAGCAAATTTGCGGTACCAATTGCCGAGTTGTATCTGGAAAAGTATGCCGGTGTATTTCAGGGAAACCTTGGGAAATCCATTCGTTTTGGAGAACCGGTGATCTCGGTTATCGCTGAACGCCTTCCTGTTTCAACCTATTTTGGAGTCCTTACTTTTTTATTGAGCTATTTTGTTTGTATACCTTTGGGAGTCTTTAAGGCATTAAGGCACAAGACAGGGTGGGACGATTTTTCCTCCGTAGTTGTATTTATTGGATATGCTGTTCCAGGGTATGCCTTGGGATCTTTGTTGTTGCTCTTCTTCTCTGTCAAACTCGACTGGTTACCCATGAGTGGGCTAACCTCACCTGGTGCCGAGGCAATGAGTCCGTGGGAGCAAACCTTGGATCTGTTCGCTCATACGATTCAACCGCTGGCTTGTTATTTAATTGGCGGATTTGCCTTTGTTACCATGTTGATGAAAAACCACCTGCTCGACCATCTTGCTGCCGATTATGTCAGGACAGCCATGGCTAAGGGGCTTTCTTTTTCCCAGGCTGTTCGAAGGCATGCCTTACGCAATTCGCTTGTTCCCATGGCCACCAATGTCGGGCACCAAGTGACTTTATTTGTAACGGGTTCTTTTCTGATTGAAACGATTTTTGATATCGATGGATTTGGGCTTTTGGGATTTAACGCGGTAATTGATCGGGACTATCCGGTGGTTATGGGAGTGCTTGGATTGTCCGCCTGCTTAATGTTGTTGGGTAATGTGCTTGCAGATGCTCTCGTGGCGTGGGCGGATCCTCGAGTACGCTTTGAGGGATGATGAGAATAACCCTTAACCCTTTAACCTTACGAAAGCTTCAACGCTTTCGCTCCCTGCGTCGCGGTTATTGGTCATTTATCTTTTTGTTTGGTGCTTTTTTTCTTAGCTTGTGTGCTGAGTTGGTCGTAAATAAACGGGCTTTAATTGTATATTATGAAGGCGAATATTTTTTCCCTTCCTATGGAGCTCAAATTCCTGGAGATCACTTTGGTTTAGGTTATAGTTACGAAACTAATTATCGAGAACTCAAACGGGTTTTTCACCAACGAGCAGAAGGCAACTGGCTCCTTTTACCACCCGTTCCCTATGATCCCTATGAGATGGACTATCGAGCAGCTGATTCCACCGGTTTCTCACCTCCAAATTGGGAAAGCCGACACCTTTTGGGTACGGATAAGACTGAAAGAGATGTGCTCGCCCGATTGGTCTACGGGTTCCGTATTACTTTTGCCTTTGCCCTGGGCTATCTTTTTTTAACTTATTTGTTGGCTATTCTGGCTGGGTCTGTTCTTGGCTATTTTGGGGGTAAAGTTGATATGTTCGGATTGCGCCTCGTTGAGGTCTGGTCGAATGTCCCCTTTCTTTACATGGTGATCATCCTTGTATCCGTGATGCCCGGGTGGTGGGGACTCACTTGGCAGATATCTTCCCTGCTTTTGATTATGGTTTTGTTTAGCTGGACTGGAATGACTTATTATGTTCGTTCTGCTATTTACAAAGAAAAAGCCAAGGACTATGTGGCTGCTGCTCAGGTAATTGGAGCGGGGTCGGGAAGGATTATTCTTCGGCATCTCCTGCCAAATGTTATTTCCACCTTGGTTACTTTTGCTCCTTTTACTGTTGCTGCGGCAATATCCTCAATTACCGCATTAGATTTTCTTGGCTATGGTCTGCCCGCACCGACGCCTAGTTGGGGTGAATTGCTCAAGCAGGGGGTGAATAACCTTAGGACTGCCCCGTGGATTGTTTCGTCCGCCGCCGGGGCACTTGTACTCACCCTTACCTTGGTTACCTTCGTCGGAGAAGCGATCCGAGAAGCTTTTGACCCCAAAAAATTTTCCACTTACCAATGAACA
>NZ_CAXLML010000111.1:10000-13851 GCF_964187505.1 Candidatus Chordibacter forsetii | reverse complement strand
ACCACTTTAACCTCGCCCAGGAACTCGAACTTAATCTTTACGCCTGCGGACATTATGCAACCGAAAGGTTTGGAGTGGACGGACTTGCCCGCGAAGTTTCACAGGAATTTGATATTCCCTACGAATTTGTTGAGACTGCCTGTCCTCTCTGAACTTTGTATACGGCGTTGCGAATATTTTCCTTTTGCGATTAGATGGATGAATTATGAAAAAAATCGGCCTGCTTAACGGACCTAATCTTGACCGTTTGGGAAAAAGGGAACCAGATATCTATGGGTCCCAAACTCTCGATGAAATTGTTCAAAATACTGTTTCCCTTGGTTCCACTCTGGGATGCGAAGTTGTAAACTTTCAGTCCAACCACGAAGGTGCGATGATTGACAAAATTCACGAATGGGCAGATTCTGGAATTTCTGGATTGATCCTGAATCCAGGAGGTTTCACTCATACGAGCGTGGCTTTACGCGATGCCGTAGTAGCATCTGGATTACCTACCATTGAAGTTCATATATCAAACATCCATGCACGGGAGGACTTTAGGCACAAATCCTTAATTTCCGGGATTGCACAGGGAGTAATTGCAGGGATTGGTCCCAATGGCTACACTCTCGCTCTCAGGCATTTATCCTCAAATAACTAAGCGACATCGTCTCCAAGGAAGAAATCATTTCCTTTGTCATCGGTGATGATAAATGCAGGGAAATTCTCCACTTCGATCTTACGGATAGCTTCCATGCCAAGATCATCGTATTCAATCACATCTACTTTCTTTATGCATTTTTGGGCAAGTCTGGCGGCAGAACCTCCGATGCTCCCCAAATAAAAGCCTCCATGTTTTTTGCATGCCTGTACCACCATCTTGGAACGGTTTCCTTTGGCCAACATAACCATCGAACCTCCTGCCTCTTGGAATTTATTTACAAATACATCCATTCTTCCGGCAGTAGTTGGTCCAAAAGATCCAGATGCATACCCCTGTGGAGTCTTAGCCGGACCAGCATAGTAAACCGGATATTGCTTAAAATATTCTGGCAACCCGTCCCCAGCGTTTAAACGATCGCGCAATCGGCTGTGGGCCAAGTCTCGAGCGACAATCAAGGGACCGTTCAATGACAAGCGTGTACGAACCGGGTAATTGGATAATACCTGAAGAACTTTTTCCATTCCCATGTTCAAATCGATCTCAACGGCCTTGTCGCCGGATTGGTTTTCCTCCTCATAATCAGGAAGAAATCGACTCGGGTTGCTCTCAAGTTGTTCAAGAAATACTCCTTCGGAAGTAATTTTGCCTAAAGCCTGACGATCTGCAGAACAGCTTACCCCTATACCTATAGGCAAACTCGCTCCGTGCCGGGGAAGACGGATAACCCGAACATCGAGGCAAAAATACTTCCCACCAAATTGGGCTCCGATTCCACGCTTCTGAGTCATTTCTAAAATTTTATTCTCCATTTCCGGACAACGTATGGCATGACCACGATGATCACCGGCAATGGGCAAATCATCGAGAAACCGGGCACTGGCAAGCTTGACAGTTTTTAGGTTTGCTTCCGCGGAAGTGCCCCCAATTACAACGGCTAAATGATAAGGCGGGCAAGCCGCTGTCCCCAGTGCGGCTATTCGCTCGTCTAAGTATTCGAGCAATAATTCTTCCTTAAGTAAAGATGGTGTACCCTGGTGTAAAAAGGTCTTGTTTGCCGACCCACCTCCCTTGGCCATAAATAAAAAATGATATTCAGTTCCATCCGTGTGCAAAATATCAACTTGGGCAGGCAGGTTGGAGCGAGTGTTTTTCTCTTCGAACATACCAATTGGAGCAAGTTGAGAGAATCGCAGGTTGTCAGAGGCATAGGTTTTTTCTATTCCGTTAGAAAGCACAGACTCGTCACCACCCTGCGTCCATACACATCTACCCTTTTTGGCCAGAATGATTGCCGTGCCTGTATCTTGGCACATCGGCAAAATTCCTTCTGCCGCGATTTGTGAATTCCTTAATAAATCCAAAGCAACAAAACGATCGTTAGGGGAAGCCTCCGAGTCGTCTAAAATTTTACGCAACTGTTCGAGGTGTCCGGATCGCAAAAAATGTGAAATATCATGAAATGCCTCTTGAGCCAATCGTTCCAATGCCTCGGGTTTAATCTTTAAAATTATTTCATCGCAAAATGTTGCCTGCTCCAGACAACTGTCCAATCCATCAATCTTTCGCCAATCTACGTTTTGGTAAGGGTCACAAGGAAACATTGTTGCTTTATCAATCGATGCCATGCCTAATCGCCTATCCCATCAGGAGTGATAAGTCGAGAAAACCTATTTATTCAATACGGATTTATTCTGAACAACAAGAGAAATTAACGAACTGTATCGCTCGTTGGGTTTTCAGATTGTTGACCAGGCACAGTTCCATCCACTTCAGCTATTTGTGATTCTTCATCCCTCATGACGACTGAACGCTTCTCTACTTTAATAGGTATAGACAGAACCTTTTCATCTCGTTTAACCTGAAATATGACCACAGTAGTGGGCTTGGCAAAAAAAGCGGCGTGTGCAAGGTCTCCACGATCTCGGACAACAACACTTCCAATCTTTTGTATATGGTCACCCTTCTTTAAGGAAGACTTTGATGCGGGAGAACCATGCACTGTTCCTTCGACGATAATATCGAAGGAATTTTGATTATTAAGTTTTCGAGATACCGTAACTCCAAACCACCCATACTCAACCTTACCAGAAAGAAGTAGTCCGTCACGAATACGCAAGCAAGCATTGGCGGGTAATATAAAAGATGATCTCAAATCTGATAAAGCCGCATGCGCAATTCCAACAAATCGACCATGGAGGTCAAAGATTGGAGCCCCAATTTCACCTGGTCCCAGGGTAACACTTGCACGGATCATTTTGGTGGGGAATAAGCTAGCACCAAAAGAGATTTCTTCGCTTTGATAAAGCCCAAAGGTAGGACCAACTTTGAATTCCAAAGCACATGATAAGCCGACTAAGATTGATCCTGGGGTCAAGTCTTCTGAATGATCACTTACCGAGAGAAAGGGGAATTCCTTCTTGGCATCAACCACTTTAAGCATAGACAAATTGCAGAGATGATCATGGCCTATTAACTGAGCGAGATAGAAAGATTGTTGGTATTCTATCCAAATTTGGTCAGCATTTCTAAGTAATCCAGAAGTCAATATATGACCATCCTTACTAACAAAGAAACCGCTTCCCATCTTGAGTACACGGCTAACTTTTTCATCCACTTTGTCTTTGCGTGTAGCCTTTACACGAACAATACATTCACTAGAATTCTCATAAATATCACGCACCCTTTCCTGAAGGGATAGAGATGGATGAGAAGTACTGGTATCCGCTTGTAGGAAAAATACTAAAGCGAAAAAACTGAAGCTTGTAACCGCAAGCCTAACCATTCATCTAAAAGGTATACTGAGCAAGAGTGCTAAGTTGGGGAGAAAGGCTAAGTGTGTGATGATTAAAATTGGTATTACTATCAGAAAGTTTTACCCTGGTGTTAGCAAATGATTCATATGAATCCATGCTTGCTAACTGGATGGCACCCTCGCGTTGAAAGGTGTTCCCATCTTGCATTAAGTTAGCAAGTTGGCTTAGAGAATCTGCTCCACCAGATACCTGCTGGTTCGTCGATACAATTGATGTATCGATTGAAAGCTCCGATTCTGACTTAATCATATTCCAACCTGTATAGGATAATAAGAAGACAGGTAAGCAAATGTATAAACCAACCCTGCGAACCCGGGCAGATTTACTACGTGCTCCAAAAGAAGCGATCGCACGACCCTTTACACGGTCCTGGAAACCATTCCAAAATTCTTCAT